>NZ_VSKN01000016.1:0-65586 GCF_008086185.1 Bizionia gelidisalsuginis | reverse complement strand
TATTGAAGAAGCTAGAAAAACAGAAAAAACGCATAGACCAGAACTTCTCGCTAACGGAGATACCCATAGACAGTTGCTGGCCAGGAGTCAATATCTGCTATTTAAACCAAAGACCAAATGGACTGCAGGACAAATAGAAAGAGCAGAAATATTGTTTAAGCTTCATTCAACTATTGAAAAAGCCTATAAGTTAGCGCAAGCACTAAGTTATATATATGAAAACAATACGAATAAAGATGTAACAAGACTACAATTGGCTCAGTGGTAAAACGAAGTAGAAAACTCAAATTTTAAGTCCTTCAATACCATTGCAAGGTCTATACAAATCCATTACAAACCAATTTTGAATTATTTTAACAACAGGAGCACCAATGCTTCCGCGGAATCTTTTAATGCAAAAATCAAAGAGTTCAGGTCGATGTTTAGAGGCGTAAGAGATGTTAAGTTTTTCTTGTTTAGACTTACTAAATTATATGCCTAATTTATGTCACTCCCCAAAAATATTCCTTGATCCCCAATATTCCTTGATCCGAATTCCCTTGATTACCGTTTGGTTGAAATTAAGGAATGTTTAACCATAAAAAAAGCCTAAAATCTAAAGATTTTAGGCTTAATTGGTCGGGGTGGCAGGATTCGAACCTGCGGCCTCCACGTCCCAAACGTGGCGCGATAACCGGGCTACGCTACACCCCGAATAGTTATCTACAATTTAAATAGCTTCATAACGTTTTAATTGTGGTGCAAATATAACATAATTCTTAAATAAGAGACTATAATTATTGTAAATTGTAGAAACTTTTTTCTTATCCCCCTATGAAACTTAAAAACATCCTTTTCTATTTCTGTTTTTTATTGATTGTAACTTCCTGTGCACAAGATAAAAACCCTATAAATACTAACGCAGATTACGAGATTGTTGTACCCGAATTAAATAATCCGTGGGGCTTTGTTTTTTTACCGGATGGCTCCATTTTAATCACTGAAAAGGAAGGTAAACTCATTCATTTTAAAAATAACACTAAAAAAGAGGTCGCTGGACTACCAGAAATTTACGTTCGTGGTCAAGGTGGCTTGTTAGATATTGTACTACATCCTAATTATAAAGACAACGGATGGATTTATTTCTCGTACGCTTCTCCAAAAGGAAAAGATAATGGAGGCAATACCGCTATTATGCGCGCCAAACTAAAAAATAACACACTCACCAACACACAACTACTTTACAAAGCCGAGCCTAACAGTGCTAAAAGTGAGCATTTTGGTTCGCGAATTGTTTTCGATGCAGATAATTACATGTTTTTCTCGATTGGCGAGCGCGGCGAACGCGATATAAATCCACAAGACCTTACACGAGATTGTGGTAAAATTTATAGATTGCACGACGATGGTCGCATACCAGAAGATAATCCGTTTATAACTATGACCAATGCAAAGCACGCCATTTATTCGTACGGTCATAGAAATCCACAAGGTATGACCCTACATCCGGAAACCGGAGTTCTATGGTCGCACGAGCACGGCCCAAAAGGAGGTGATGAAATCAACATTGTAAAAGCCGGTAAAAATTACGGCTGGCCAGAAGTTACGTTCGGAAAAAATTATACGGGCACTACCATTTCAGAAACCACAGAAAAAGAAGGGATGGAAAACCCAATCCATTATTGGACACCTTCAATTGCTCCTAGCGGTATGGCGTTTATAACATCCAATAACTATGGCGACTGGAAAGGTAGTTTATTAGTAGGTTCTTTAAAATTTCAATATTTAGATCGTTGCGTAATTAAAAATAATAAAGTAATAAAAGAAGAACGTTTATTAGATAAAATAGGCCGTGTTCGCTCTATAAATCAAGGCCCCGATGGTATGATTTATGTGGGCGTAGAACAATTAGGCCTCATAAAATTAAAAAGAATATAATATTAACAGTAAAAAAATTTACGTACACTATGCTTAATTTGTACCCTGTTTTTAGTTGTATGTAAATTAAAAACACAACGGGTTTACGAAATACTTCAGCCATAATAAAATTAGACCACGAAGCTGAAAAATATTTTTAAGGAATTCTATTGGTCATCATTTACACGAAAGTTTCGGTGTTATTAAGGTGTTTTCCGCTGTTAGCGAACTCCTGTTTTTTTAAAAGATAAACAGAGACGCTCGCCGCCACGTTTTAAAATAAGAACTAAGGCGAGAAATGACTGCAAATAGAGGAGTCTATAATAATATAATGGCGTAATTACAATTTACGAATAAAGAAGTGGCTAGCGTAATCAATTACATTACAAATAGTTGCAGAAATACAAACCATTATGAAATGACAGCGTAAGAAGTTTCAAAAATTCAGCAATAAAGATTTCTAAAAATACTTAAATTTGCACTCTAACAAACGGATACATATATGTTAATAATAGGAATCGCAGGTGGAACAGGTTGCGGAAAAACAACAGTTGTAAACCAAATACTTAATGAATTACCAGAAGGTGAAGTGGGTATAATTTCGCAAGATTCTTATTATATGGACACGACGCACCTACCTTACGAAGAGCGTATAAAAATAAATTTCGATCACCCACGATCTATAGATTTCGATTTATTGGGCGAACATTTAAAAGACTTAAAAAGTGGCAAAGCAATAGACCAACCTGTATATTCGTTTGTAACCCATAACCGGACGGGAGACACTATAAGAACACACCCTAGAAAGGTAATGATTGTAGAAGGAATTTTAATTTTAACGAACCCCGAAATCCGTAAAATGTTCGATATTAAAATATATGTGCACGCCGATAGTGACGAGCGACTAATACGCCGATTAAAACGCGATATTGCAGAACGAGGACGCGATTTAGATGAAGTGCTAACACGATACCAAACGACTCTAAAACCAATGCACCAACAGTTTATAGAACCAACAAAAGAATACGCAGATATTATAATACCCACCAATAAATATAATACCGTTGCAGTAAATATTGTAAGAACAATAATCAACGACAAACTAACTAATGCTTAAGTATTTCAAAAACATATTCGTGCTAATTACACTAGGTTTCGTTATTTGGATGCTGTTTCTGGATAGTAATTCTTATTTAATTCATTATGATTTAAATGAAGAGATTGATGAACTAGAAAATGAAAAGGAATATTATAGAAAAGAAATTATAAAAGATAATAAGGCCATTAAAGAGCTTAAAAGAGAAGAGGGTTTAGAGAAATTTGCTCGTGAAGCTTATTATATGAAGCGTGTAAATGAAGACATCTACATTATTGAATATGCAGATAGTTTAAAAACAAAAAACAATGAGTAAAAAATTATTTGAAGACTTTGAAGGCGTTACTTCTAAAGCTTGGAAACAAAAAATACAGGTCGATTTAAAAGGTGCCGATTATAACGATACTTTAATATGGACAACCAACGAGGATATCAATGTAAAACCTTTTTATCATCAAGACGATTTGGTGGCCGAAAACCCTTTACCGGTAACGTCGAACACTTGGAATATTTGTCAGACTATTTTTGTTGCCGACGTCAAATTATCTAATAAAAAAGCGGTTAACGCTATTGAACGTGGCGCCGAAAGTATCGCCTTTATTATTCCAGATAATGAGGTATCAATAACCGATTTAACAAAAAACATTGATATTTCTGTAATTCCGTTACATTTCAAATTACAGTTTTTAGATGCTATTTTTGTTGCTAAAGTGTACAAATTATCTTCAAAAAACATTACGGTTAATACCGATATTATTGGAAATTTAGCGAGATCTGGAAATTGGTTCTCAGGTTTCGAAGCCGATTTTACAGCATTAGAAACGATAATAAAAACTAATCCTTCCGCCTTAAGTGTAGACTCCGGTTTATATCAAAATGCAGGTGCTAATAATGTGCAGCAATTAGCTTACACTTTGGCTCACGCTAACGAATACCTCAATGCGTTTGGAACGACACTGTCGGCTCCAATTACATTTAACGTATCGGTAGGTACCAATTATTTTTTCGAAATTGCTAAACTCCGTGCGTTACGCGTGCTTTGGAAAACTATCGCTAAAGAATATGGCGCAAATACCGACTGTTTTATTTTTGTTACACCAACAAAGCGCAATAAAACCATTTACGATTATAATATAAATATGTTGCGTACCACCACAGAATGTATGAGTGCTATTTTGGGTGGAGCCAATACCATTTGTAACTTAGCGTACGACGCCATTTACCACAAAGACAACGAGTTTGGAGAGCGAATTGCTAGAAACCAGTTGCTTATTTTAAAGCACGAAAGTTATTTTGATGCTGTAGAGAATGCTTCAGATGGAAGTTACTATATCGAAAATTTAACCACGCAACTTGCCGAAAAAGCATTAACTCTTTTCAAATCTATTGAAAACAAAGACGGCTTTTTACACTTGTTGAAGTCAGGCACTATTCAGAAGAAAATAAAAGAAAATGCCCAAAAAGAAGTAGAACAATTCAACAACAAATCACTTATTTTATTAGGAACAAATAAACACCCAAACCCTGAGGATAAGATGAAAAACGATTTAGAATTATATCCCTTTTTAAAAATGAATACACGCAAAACACTTATAGAACCTATTTTAGAAAAACGTATTGCTGAAGCTGCAGAACAAAACAGATTAAATCAAGAATAATGAAAATTACTTTTATAAAAAGCGTCGTGCTACTAATCTTATTTTCTTTATCTGGATGCCAAAAGGAAGAACGTATTGTTTATAAATACACAGAGCAACCAGACCTCATTATTTGCGACGTAAAGAATGAAGACTTATATAATGAAGCAATCCATTCGTTTGAGAACGATATTTTTGCGTTTTACGACGCTATAGATCAGTCGCCCTTAAAAGGATACACGCAGTTTACAGCACTCGCTTTAAACGGACGACTTAAAGTGGAAGACATTGCGAGTGAGCACAGCTTAAAATTAGCTAAAGCACTAAAGAACGACAACCAGTTATGGCAAACAACAGCAGGAATAAGAACACTAAATTATTCAAGTTTGTTAATGGATTGCCTTGTAAATAAAATAAAAAACGACGATTTAAAAACAACGTTTAATGCCTTATTATCGACCAATAGTATGCGTCGTAACACCATTTTAACGCCCATTAGAAATAATGCACGGCAACTGCTTACCGATAAAAGTTTAAAAGCCTTTGTAGCTTTCGAATATTATTACGCGGTTTTAATGGATAAAGAGTCAGCGCAACTTACTATTAAAGTTGCGCCTATAAAAGTAAATACGGCTGTAGATTTTAATAAAACGCCAAGGCTAGAGCGCACACCAGCACGCAATAAAATAGATAATCACGAAGGACATAATCACGACTAATGCAAAGAAAAAATCTTCAACATATCGAATTACAATCGGAAACTAAACCGTTAGAAAAAGTCGTTACAACGACACTAACGGCCGAAGACATTACTGTAAAATCAAACTACAGTAAAACCGATTTAAAAAATGTAGAACACTTAAACTTTGTGGCTGGAATTGCGCCTAATTTGCGTGGTCCCTACAGCACAATGTATGTAAGACGACCGTGGACGATTCGCCAATATGCCGGGTTTTCTACTGCCGAAGAGAGTAATGCGTTTTACAGACGAAACTTAAAGGCCGGACAAAAAGGATTATCGGTTGCTTTCGATTTAGCAACACACCGTGGTTACGATAGCGATCACGAACGCGTTGTTGGAGATGTTGGTAAAGCCGGTGTAGCCATTGATAGCGTTGAAGATATGAAAATATTATTCAACCAAATTCCGCTAGATAAAATGTCGGTTTCAATGACAATGAACGGAGCTGTTTTACCTATTATGGCTTTTTATATTGTTGCCGCAGAAGAACAAGGTGTTAAACCGGAGCTCTTGGCAGGAACCATTCAAAATGATATTCTAAAAGAGTTTATGGTGCGTAACACTTACATTTACCCACCTGCGCCTTCAATGAAAATTATCTCTGATATTTTTGAATATACCAGCAAGAATATGCCCAAATTTAACAGCATTAGTATTTCTGGTTATCATATGCAAGAAGCTGGTGCCACTGGCGATATTGAATTGGCTTACACGCTTGCGGATGGTTTAGAATATATAAGAAAAGGCTTAGATGCCGGAATGGATATCGATACGTTTGCTCCTCGCCTATCATTCTTTTGGGCGATTGGAATGAATCATTTTATGGAAATTGCCAAAATGAGAGCCGCAAGAATGTTGTGGGCAAAATTGGTAAAGCAATTTAATCCGAAGAACGAAAAATCGCTATCACTGCGTACGCATTGCCAAACCTCTGGGTGGAGTTTAACAGAACAAGACCCTTTTAATAATGTAGCACGAACCACTATTGAAGCTGCTGCTGCCGCATTTGGAGGCACGCAAAGTTTACACACCAATGCGCTAGATGAAGCCATTGCTTTACCAACCGATTTTTCGGCTAGAATAGCAAGAAACACACAACTCTTTTTACAAGACGAAACCCAAATCACTAAAACCGTAGATCCTTGGGCAGGTAGTTATTATGTAGAAAAATTAACACACGATATTGCGCAAAAAGCTTGGGAGCTTATAGAAGAAGTAGAAGAGCTTGGCGGAATGACAAAAGCCATAGAATCTGGTGTACCAAAATTAAGAATTGAAGAAGCAGCAGCAAGAAAACAAGCGCGTATAGATTCTAACCAAGACCTCATCATTGGAATTAATAAATACAAGCTAGACGCTGAAGATCCGCTTCATATTTTAGAAGTAGATAACCAAACGGTGCGCAAGCAACAATTGGAACAATTGACGACACTTAAAGCCGAAAGAAATACTGATAAAGTAACCAAAGCGTTAGTAGATTTAACAGAAGCTGCTAAAACAGGTGAAGGAAATTTATTAGCTTTAGCCGTTACAGCGGCTCGCGAACGCGCAACTTTAGGCGAAATAAGTGATGCTTTAGAAGTTGTTTACGGCCGTTATAAAGCACAAATAAAATCATTTTCTGGCGTGTATAGTAAAGAAATTAAAAACGACGAAAGCTTTAAAAAAGCAAAAGAATTAGCCGACACCTTTGCCGAGCAAGACGGGAGGCGTCCGCGTATAATGATTGCTAAAATGGGACAAGACGGTCACGATCGTGGCGCCAAAGTAGTCGCTACAGGTTATGCCGATGTTGGCTTTGATGTCGATATCGGACCTTTGTTTCAAACGCCTGAAGAAGCTGCTAAACAAGCCGTGGAAAACGACGTTCACATTTTGGGTGTTTCTTCTTTAGCAGCGGGACATAAAACGCTGGTCCCACAAGTTATTGAAGCTCTTAAAAAGTATGGTCGCGAAGATATTATGGTTATTGTTGGTGGCGTTATCCCAAAACAAGATTACCAGTATTTATTCGATGCTGGTGCCGTTGCCGTTTTTGGACCCGGAACAAGAATTAGCGATGCTGCCATTACCATATTAGATATTTTAATAGACTAATTCGGTTTTAGTGAGTTGTCTATTTTATTTATAAATTCCATAAAGGACAATAGTGTCTTTTATGGAATTTATCGTTATATTTGTAATAGTCAATTTACTATTAATAATTTCAATTAAATACGGCTAAAATAGCGTCAATATAAAGGACATATGGAAACACAAATTAAAAACGCACAAAAACCAATAGGTCAATTTGTAGCAGACGACTTTAGAACGGCAGCAGTATTTTATTCTTATGGTATAGATTTTTGCTGCAAAGGTAATCGTAGTGTAGAAGAGGTTTGCGAAAAAAATAATATCGACGCACAAGAACTATTAGATAAATTAGAAGCGATAAGCAAAAACACTTCAAAAAATATAGATTATAACACATGGCCACTGGATGTTTTAGCTCTTCATATAGAAAATAAGCACCACCGATACGTGGAAGAAAAAACAACCGTACTTATTCCGTTTTTAAATAAACTCTGTAAAGTGCATGGTACGGCACACCCAGAATTATTTACTATCACAGCGTTATTTACGGCGTCTAGTAAAGAGCTTGCTTCTCATATGAAAAAAGAAGAATTGATGTTATTCCCTTTCATTAAAAAGATGGTAAAAGCCACGCAGACAGACGAACGTATAGATCCCGCGCATTTTGGAACAGTAAAAAATCCTATTGCCAGTATGATGGCCGATCATGATAATGAAGGTGAACGTTTTAGACAAATTGAAGAACTCACCAATAATTACACACCGCCAGCCGATGCATGTAATACGTATAAAGTGACTTTTGCAATGCTAGATGAATTTGAAAAAGACTTACATTTACACATTCATTTAGAAAATAATATTTTATTTCCTAAAGCTGCAGCATTAGAAAAACGTTTATTTACTATTTAATATTTATGTTAAAACATCGTGTTACAACGTGTTTAGTTAATTTTTTTATTGCCGCTATAATGGGCTTACTTTTAAGGTATGCTTTTATAAGCGGCAGTATTTTTAATTATAAATACTTAATGCATGCGCACTCTCACGTTGCGATGCTAGGCTGGGTGTATTTAATGTTATTTACTTTTTACGTTCATTACTTTGTACCTGAAAAGTCACAGCGCTATTCCTCCTTATTTTGGACTACTCAAGCGGCTGTCATTGGGATGATGTTAAGCTTTCCATTGCAAGGTTATGCCGCTGTATCCATTAGCTTTTCTACACTGCATATTTTTTGTAGTTATGTTTTTGTGTACCGTATTTGGAAAGATATGTACATTCACAACCCCATAATAAAAACGTTAGTCCGGGCCTCTTTAATTTTTTTGTTGGTTTCTACAATTGGGGTTTGGTGCTTAGGTCCTGCAGTGGGGCTTTTGGGACAAGCGTCTGCTTTTTATCAAATTGCTATTCAGTTTTTTTTACATTTTCAGTTTAACGGTTGGTTTTTAATTGCGGTTATCGCTATTCTATTTCATAAACTTAAGATTAAACCTTCAAAAGACACACACCTATTTCTTAGGTTTCTTATTTTTTCAACAGTAGTCACTTTTGCCCTGCCTATTCAATGGTTTGCAAATCACCCACTGCTCTATTGGTTTAATGGCTTGGGTATTTTACTTCAATTAATAGCGTTATATTATTTTATTCAAATTGTTAAATCACCTTTAAAAGTAAAAATATCTCAACCATCAAATAGCCTAAACATATTGTACCGATTTTCCTTGATGTGTTTGCTTATAAAAATAGTACTGCAAACACTCTCCATTATTCCGGCGTTTTCTTCCACAGTATACGAGCATCACAATTTTGTGATTGGTTTTATTCATCTCACAATGCTCGGTGTTGTTAGCGGGTTTTTATTTGCGTTCCTATTTCAATCTAAAATAATTTCCATCAATGTTCTTTCTAAACTAGGCGTTTCCCTTTTTCTTTTAGGGATTATAAGCACAGAACTCATACTATTTTCACAAGGCGCTCTTTGGTATTTAGAGCAAGGTATGCTGCCGCATTATTTTAGTATTTTATTTATTGCAAGTATTCTCTTACCTTTAGGAATTCTAATCTTACTTATAAGTTATAAAACACAACACTATTATGGCACAAAAACCATTAAAACGACACGACGCTTTAAAACCGTTAAGCCGTGAGCACCATTATGGATTACTATTATCGTGGAAAATTAGGACTGGCTTTAGCAAGAATATTTCTGCCGAGCGTATAAAAATTTATGCCGATTGGTTTTATAAAACACAATTAATTCCGCATTTTGAATTAGAAGAAGCTGAAATCTTCACGATTTTAAATCCTGATCACGAGGGTATAAAGAAGGTGTTAGAAGACCATAAAAGACTTCATTATTTATTTACTGAAGAACCTGATATAGAAACAGCATTAATAGCTATTGAAAGAGAATTGGAACAACATATCCGGTTTGAAGAGCGGGTTTTATTTCCTGAAATTCAAAAAGTAGCAACCGAAACACAAATGATACGTATAGAAAAAATCCATCAACCAGAAGCCTTTCAAGACAAATTGGATGATGAATTTTGGAGATAATCTAAGTCTATATTTCTACTTAACGTCTCTAATTATTATTTCCTGATGATTTAAATAAGCTAGGTTTTACCGTTACCATTGCCCAACCCCAATTGGTTGTTGCCTTATGGTTTCCTCCTTTTAAAACTTCAAGCGTTTCTGTTCCAAATAATTGGGAATACCCCACTTGAAAACTCACCTCTTTTTGCCAGTTGTACGTTACTTTTAAATCTATTTCCGTTCCTAAATAATCGTCTACCGTTTTGTTGCTGGCATCTACAACGGTGGCAGCCGACCAAAATGCGTGCGGTGTCACGCCCACTTTTAATTTGTTTTTCTGATACTTTAAATTAATAAACGCATCGATTAACCCAACAGAGTTTGAATGACTTCCCACATAAAAGTAATCCATTGCACCATTAAATTTGTGGTTGGTACCAAACCAAGGCGTAAATGATTTTAAGTCTGTGCTGGTAGTGTTCATATCGGTTCCCGATAGGTACTCGGCGCCAACGCCCGTTATAAAATTATCGGTCAAACTATAATTTAATTGAGCTGCGGCGTTGTATGCACTTAAATTTCTATTCGCAATTTTACCTGTTTGGTAGTATAACGACGCTTCGGCTGACACATTATTTTCAGAAAACGTTAAATACGTTCCAATAGTTTGGTTGTAATCTACTTTTTCTTCTTGAGGCGCTGCATAATATGTTAATCCGTTATTCAAAACCAAGAAACTAAGGCTGACGTTATTGACAGCAGTATGGTACCATAAATATTGGAACGCTTTGTAATTATTAAGCGTATAATCGGTTTTTGTTAACGATTCGGAAGTTGCATTTAGCGCCAAACCCAATTCAAAATGATGCTTAGCATTGGGCTTATAAATTGCCAAAACTGCATCGTGACTTCTTCCTTGTTGCGCCCAACCCACACTTCCAAATATACGCTGATCGTCGTACACGATTTCTTGTCGCCCTAATTTTAGCGTAAATTGGGGTGCTAAAAATAATTCCGCCCAAGCTTCGTGCACACTTAATCCGTTATTATCGGTGGTATTTAAAGTCGGAACATCACCCCAAACACGAACATCTTGAATACTTAAATACGTCTTAAAATATGTCTGTTCGTAATCGAAATTTAATCGGGTACGTTGCGATACAAAAGCCGCAGCATCCAGTGAATCTACAGGTAATGTTTTATACCCATTGCGGTACTCAAATCGCGGTCTTACTTCGGCGGATACCTCAAAATTTTGAGCATAAAACACCTGACTCAATGCTAAGAATAGCATTAATAAACAATAATTTTTCATAATGTGTTTTTAAATGTATTACGGCGTTACAACCCTTATGGTGTAACCTTTAAAATAGATGAAATTGTTTCCTTATTATTAACCCCCAACCCTTCTTGCTGGTGAATTAATTCCCCTTCGGCATTAAACACTGAAATAATATTAGAATGCGAAAAATCTATAGGAGAAATCTCTTTATATTTTACAGACAGCACATTAGCGAACTCCCGCACACCACTTACTGTACCTTGTAAAAACGTCCATTGTCGGTCGTCCATTTCGTTTTCTATCGCGAAACTCTTCAAACGTTGGGGGGTATCTATTTTGGGATCGATACTTATTAAAACGAATTCAATGTTCTTCAACTTATCTTTGGGGATTTCTGCTTCAATATTACGCATATCGGCAACTAATCTCGGGCAAGCCGCCTTACAAGACGTATAGATCATTACCATTACTAAAGTTTTTCCTTTTAAGGATCTAAGCTGAAGTGCTTCGCCTTCTTCATTATGCCAGGTTGACGACAAATTAAAAATAGACGCTTCGGAAATTTCATTATTTTGACTTAATACTTTTTCTGAACCATCATTTATCATCTTTAAATCCATTTTACAGACAGGACAAGATCCTTCGGTATCATAGGTTTTTTCCCCCTCACACAACATAGGGCATTGGTAATCGGTGACCATTACGATGGCTTCTTTCTTTTCAGACTTACAACTCTGAAAAGCGATAAACGTAATGATTAACAGTATGCTATATTTTAATAATTTCATAAATAATTTATTTAGTTACAGGTTTAACACATCTAAACCCTAAGTTTTTCATAGAATACTTTGCCTCTAAACTTCCGCGAATAGCATATCGCATAAACGCTGCATAATTCATTAAATCGGTGGCATTAATTGCGGCACTACCACAAAACAAATTGTTGTCTGTATCGACATCTTTTCGCGACTCTCCAGTAATTAAGACCGAATTAAAATCGAGAGTCCACTCCCACACCAAACCGTGTAAATCGTAAACACCCCAAGCATTTTTAGCATTCATGCCAATAGTGTTTTCGTTAGATCGTGGTGCTTCATACCAATCTAAAATTTTCTTATTGTATTCTGGTTTTACACGTGCATCTTTAGTAGTTTCATCGGCCATAGCGGCATACTCCCATTCATCAATCGTAGGCAAACGTTTACCCTGGCATTCGCAATACGCTTTTGCAGCAAACCAAGACACGTAAGTTACGGGGCTATTAGAGAGTGCCGAAGCTTCTAGTTGTAAGTCATTTTTCCAATTGGTTAAATACATTTTATCGGTAAACAATTTAAGTGCTTTCGATTTTTGCCAGTTGGTGTTTTTCTTAAGAAAATCGCCATATTCTAAATTAGAAACTGGGTAGATATCCATTTCGAAATCTTTAACTTCTACAACCGTAGAGTCTCGTCCGTAAAGTGGAATATAGCGACTACCCTCAATGTAAACCATACCTTCAGATTGCGCAAATAATTCACAATGCATAAAAAAAGCAATACTTACTATCAGGAATTTAAAGGCTCCGTTTTTCATTATATTAAAAGACTTATTATTTTTGATTTTTCACTTTTTCAACCATTTCGCTAGTAATAATTTCACCAGAATTCCCCCAGCTATTATAAACGTAAGTTAATACGTTGGCAATTTCATCTGGAGATAACATTTGTCGTGTCATTACACTATTATATTTTTCACCGTTTACAGTTATTTCTCCTGTTAATCCATGTAGTACAGTGCCAATGGCACGATCTACATTTGCATTTAAATAATCTGATTTAGCTAAAGGAGGAAATGCATTAGGTATGCCTTGCCCTTCCGATTGATGACAAGCAAAACACGTTTGCATATAGGTTTGTTTACCAAATTCCATTTGTTCTTCGTATGATTTTGCAGGAACTTCAGAGGCTATAATTTCGTCGGTTGTTGGCATACTTTGAATTCCTGGTCCTTCTGGCAAATAAATATCATCACGGATTTCACCGGAGTATATTTTTTTGTCTTCCTCTCCTTCAACCTTAAGCATTCCTAAAGCACCTTTATTAAAGGCTCTAAAAATAGAGTGATCGACTATAATAAACGTTCCAGGAACATCAACTTTAAACTCAATCATTGCGGCACCACCGGCAGGGATTAAAGTTGTTTGGACATTTTCGTTTACTAAACTCCCACCTTCTACGTTGACTCTATCGAATATTTCTCCAATAACGTGGAAAGACGATACCAAACCTGGCCCACCATTTCCTACATATAAACGTACGGTTTCGCCAACTTTAGCCGTTAATGCATTGTCGCCTGTTAAAGCGCCAACTTTACCATTAAACACAACATAGTCTGCTTGTTCATTTACTGCTTTTTGCATATCGAAAGGTTGTAATCCGCGCTCCCCATTTGCCCCTTTAGTATAAAAATCTCCCTGCATAATGTAGTACTCTTTGTCTACTTCTGGTAAACCACCTGCTGGTTCTACCAAAATTAAACCGTACATTCCATTAGCAATATGCATTCCTACTGGAGCCGTAGCGCAATGGTACACATATAAACCAGGGTTTAATGTTTTAAAAGAAAACACTTTAGAGTGTCCTGGCACAACAAATGATGACTCTGCACCTCCTCCAGGGCCATTAACAGCATGTAAATCTATATTATGCGGCAGCTTATTGTCTGGGTGATTTTGTAAGTGAAACTCTACTTCATCTCCTACTCGTGTTCTTATAAAACTCCCAGGCACCGTACCACCAAAAGTCCAATACATATAGGTAACACCATCGGTCATTGTGCCTTCTTTTTCAAGAATTTCCATTTTTACGACTAACTTTTTTGCTTTTCTTCGTCCAACAGGTGTTGGTACATGTGGTGGTGAAGTAAGTTCGGCTATCATTTCTTGATTTACGGGTATATCTACCGTATCGTCATAGGTTGTTTTCGTGTCGTCAAAACAAGAAACCATAACTAAAGATGCTATAAATAAAATAGCGCCTTTTAAGGCTGTTTTTCGATTTAATTTTAATTGGGTTGCTTTCATAATATAATGGAGTTGATTTGTAGTTAGAATTAATAAACACTGCGAAATTACTTGAATTCACCCTTTGATTTGATGACATTTATCAGCTTATTGAAGTTTTTTTAACAAAATTTTATAATTTTAAACCCGCACTTTTATTTTGAAGTTACCCTTTTTAAAACTAAGAGATGGGGAATTAAAAATTTCAGCATAAAAAAAGCGGAAAAATAAGAGCTAAGAGTCAGTGAATCGGTGCTTTACAAAATGAATAGCTAAACACAGCATTTCATTTTAGGCAACTGTTAACAAGTTCAGTTTTTATTACTAATAAATAATTGTATTTTTACGCGTACTAAAATCTAAATATTTTAATGGGTAAAATCATTGCAATTGCCAATCAAAAAGGAGGGGTTGGTAAAACAACAACTTCTGTAAATTTAGCGGCCTCTTTAGGTGTGCTAGAAAAAAAAGTACTTTTAATAGATGCCGATCCACAGGCAAACTCCACTTCTGGTTTAGGAATTGATGTTGAAACTGTCGAGATTGGTACCTATCAACTTTTGGAGCATACCAATAGTGCTCGCGACGCAATTATAAAAACAAACACACCTAATTTAGATATTATTCCTGCACACATAGACCTTGTTGCTATTGAGATAGAACTCGTAGATAAAGAAAATAGGGAGTATATGTTAAAAAAGGCGCTTGAAGATATAGTAGATGATTACGATTATATTTTAATTGATTGTGCCCCCTCTTTAGGGTTACTCACCTTAAATGCTTTAACAGCAGCACATTCGGTAATTATTCCTATTCAGTGTGAATATTTTGCACTCGAAGGTTTAGGGAAATTATTAAATACCATAAAAGGTGTTCAAAAAATACACAATGCAGATTTAGATATTGAAGGCTTATTATTAACTATGTACGATTCGCGTTTGCGTTTATCGAACCAAGTAGTTGAAGAAGTGCAAAAACATTTTAACGATATGGTGTTTCAAACTATTATACAGCGAAATGTGCGTTTAAGTGAAGCGCCTAGTTATGGCGAAAGCATTATTAATTATGATGCTAGCAGTAAAGGAGCCATTAATTATTTAAGTTTAGCTAAGGAAATTATTAACAAAAACTCCTAAAAAATGGCGAAGGCAACAAAGAAACAAGCGTTAGGAAGAGGCTTATCGGCACTTTTAAAAGACCCGAGTAATGACATCAAATCTGTACAAGATAAAAATGCAGATAAAGTTATTGGTAATATTGTAGATTTAGAATTAGCTTCAATTGAAGAGAATCCTTTTCAGCCTCGTACAAATTTTAACGAAGAATCTTTACGAGAATTAGCATCTTCCATTAAAGAGCTTGGTGTAATACAGCCTATAACCGTTAGAAAAGCAGGTTTTGAAAAATACCAATTGGTTTCTGGAGAGCGCCGTTTTAGAGCCTCTAAATTAATTGGATTAGAAACGATACCCGCTTACATACGTATTGCGAACGACCAGGAAAGTCTTGAAATGGCTTTGGTGGAGAACATTCAACGCCAAGATTTAGACCCAATAGAAATCGCATTATCTTACCAACGTTTAATTGACGAAATCCAATTAACACAAGAACAGATGAGTGATCGCGTTGGTAAAAAACGCTCTACAATTGCCAACTATATGCGATTGTTAAAACTAGACCCGATTATACAAACCGGAATGCGCGATGGCTTTTTATCTATGGGACACGGTCGTGCAATTATTACTATCGAAGATCAAAGCATACAGTTAGATATTTATGAAAAAATCATAGCTAATAAATTATCTGTTAGAGAAACCGAAACCTTAGTTAAAAGCTATAATGAAACGCGTCAAATCGTTGTTCCTAAAAAGAAAACCGATAAAGAATTGCCTGTTTACGTTAAAAAAGGAATTAAAGATTTCTCGGAATACTTTGGTCATAAAATAGACGTTAAGGTTTCTAATAATGGAAAAGGTAAAATATCAATACCGTTTCATTCTGAAGAAGATTTTAACCGTATCAAAAAGCTAGTTGAGAGTGCTAAATAAAATTACGATAGCGTGTGTATTGTGTCTAACTTTTAGTTTTTCCGCTTTGGCGCAAACAATAAAAGGGAACACAATAGACGCAAAGCATCTTTCCGAGCCCGTATCGGTGTCTTTAGACTCTACTCAATTACGAAAACCGATCGATCCATTAGCACCTTCTCGCGCAGCCTTTTACTCGGCTATTTTACCAGGTTTAGGACAAGCTTACAATAAAAAATACTGGAAAATACCCATTGTATATGCCGCAATTGGGACCGGTATTTATTTCTATATCGATAATAATACCGAGTATAAAAAAGTAAGAAACGCTTATAAACGCAGATTAGCCGGCTTTAGTGACGATGAATTTCAAGGCCGAATAACCGACGACGGCTTGCGAGAAGCACAAAAAACACTACGCCGAAATAAGGAACTTTCCTTATTAGTAACCGTAGGTTTATATGCTTTAAACATTATCGATGCCAATGTAGACGCACATTTACTACAATATAATATAGACGATAATTTATCGCTTAAACCACATTATGAAATAGACCAGTTTGATAATACTGGTCGTTTAGGTCTTACGTTTAATCTGAAATTAGATTAACATATTTAATACCTTTTTAAATCCATTTATTTTAAATGAAAATAGCTTTACTCGGATACGGAAAAATGGGAAAAACTATTGAAGCTCTTGCCATTAAACGCGGTCACACAATTGTTTTAAAGTGCGATGATACCAGCGAAAATGACCTTAAAAACGCCGATATCGCTATAGATTTCAGCATTCCTGAAGCCGCTTTTAATAATATTTCTAAGTGTCTTAATAACAATACCCCTATCGTTTCTGGTACTACAGGGTGGCTCGATAAATATAATGATGCAGTTGCTTTATGTAAGGATAAAGATGGAGCTTTTATTTATGCGTCTAACTTTAGTTTGGGTGTTACTATTTTTTTCGAACTGAATAAAACTTTAGCCAAAATGATGTCTAATTTAAAAGAGTACACGATAGATTTAGAAGAAATACATCACACTCAAAAACTAGACGCACCTAGCGGAACTGCCATTACACTCGCAGAATCTATAATCGACAATCACCAAAAATACACGCAGTGGAAACTCGATTCTAACGCCGAAAACACGGTCTCAATCTCGGCTAAACGTCTTGATAATGTTCCGGGAACACATCGTATTAAATATGTGAGTGCTGTGGACACTTTAGAAATAAAACACACCGCACACAGTCGCGAAGGCTTTGCATTAGGAGCTATTGTTGCTGCCGAGTGGCTAGTAGATAAAACGGGCGTTTTTACAATGAAAGACGTGTTAAATATTCGTTAATTACCAACAAAAATGTAACATTGGTTTTTATAAAACTACAAATAGAATTAGTAATAATCTAATAGACAAACGTCTTTAAAAATATAATATGAGTTTTACACAGTTGTTAATTTTTCTCTTAATCATTCAGGCCGTTCACGGCTTAGCTACTTGGAAATTATATTTAAAAGCAGGAAAACATGCTTGGGAAGCATTTATCCCTGTGTACAACGCCGTTATTTTAATGAAAATTATTAACAGGCCGTGGTGGTGGACCATCCTTTTATTTTTACCTATCGTTAACCTTATTATGTTTCCAGTAATTTGGGTAGAAACAGCGAGAAGTTTTGGTAAAAACTCCAATTTAGACACCTTCTTAGCCATAATATCTTTAGGATTTTATAACTTCTATTTAAACTATGCCGCCGATGTTACTTATATCGAAGACCGTTCGCTACAACCCCGTTCGGAGGTTGGAGATTGGGTAAGCTCGATACTATTTGCTATTGTTGCCGCAACTATCGTACATACTTATTTTATTCAGCCGTTTGTAATACCAACCTCTTCTTTAGAAAAAACATTACTGGTGGGCGATTTTCTTTTTGTAAGTAAATTTCACTACGGCGCAAGATTACCACAAACCTCTTTAGCGTTACCAATGGTGCACGACTCTATTCCTGTCGTACATACCAAATCTTACATCGCCGACGATGACAGAGCAACACGCGACGAGTCGTGGGCAAATAAAACGTTTCTACCGTATTTGAGATTACCAGGTTTTCAGAAAATAAAACGAAACGATATCGTGGTTTTTAATTGGCCTGTAGATACAGTTCAGGATTTCTTTAAAGTCCCAAAACGTGGATTTATTAAGCCTGTAGATAAAAAATCGAACTACGTTAAGCGTGCCGTTGGAGTTCCTGGCGATTCGATGGCTATTAAAAATGGATACATTTATACTAACGGAAAGAAAAATGAACTCCCGGATCGTGCGCGAATTCAATTTTACTATTCGGTAACTACTAAAGACGATTTAGATCAAGGTTTCGTAGACCAAAATATTCATTCTCAATTTTGGAGATTTTATAATATTAGCTCAAAATATTGGGACGATACGCGACTTCAAGAGTATTTTAACACCGACAATCGCGCCTATTTAAATGAAGGCAGTAGAGACTCCTTAAATGTTGAAGTAGTTGGTTTTGTAAGAAACGACGATATGCAAAAATTTAAAATGGAACCGCTTTTAAATAAAATTAATGTTAATTTAACCGAAGAAGAGGCCCAAACATTACGCGAAAATCCTAAAGTAGCGTCTGTTGAAAAATTTGATTATCAACCCAAAGAAGATGTGTTCCCACATTCTCCAGATTACAACTGGAGTTTCGATAATTTTGGTCCCATTTATATTCCTGAAGCGGGGAAAACGGTCGACTTAAACCTTGAAGTGTTGCCGTTTTATGAGCGCATTATTTCGGAATACGAAAACAATACAATTACAGTAAAAGGCAATCAAATTTTTATTAATGGTAACGTCGCCACCTCTTACACATTTAAGCAAGATTATTACTGGATGATGGGAGATAACCGCCATAATTCTCAAGATGCGAGAGCTTGGGGTTACGTGCCATTCGATCACGTAGTGGGTAAACCTGTTTTAATTTGGATGAGTTGGGATACCAATGCTTCTGGGTTTAATAAAATACGTTGGAATAGATTATTTACAACGGTTCACGGTAGCGGAAAACCGGTGTCGTATTTAATTCCGGTACTTATTTTAATCGCTCTCGGTTATGGTTTTTCAAAATATAAAAAACGCAAGAAGAAATAACAACTTTATATTCTTATAAACTATAAACGCTTTACTCTCAGTTTAATATAGAGCACCGCGTTTAGGTGCTTAAGATTATGATAGCTCAGCAATTGAAAACTCGTTACGAATGACATCCATTATACTACATCCTACCTATTTCCCGACTATTGAAACGTTTGTAGCGTTAGTAAATACGGATAGCGTTACGTTTGAAGTATACGATAACTACCAGAAACAAACCTATAGAAACCGCTGTTACATTTATGCTGCAAATGGTAAATTGCAGTTAAGTATTCCGGTTATTTATACGCAAAAAAACCGTCAGTTATATCAAGAAGTAAAAATAGCCAACACGTACAATTGGCAAGACATTCATTTTAAATCGTTGGAATCGGCTTACAGAACTTCTCCTTTCTACGAGTTTTACATAGATGACATTAAACCCTTATACACCACACCTTTCGATTCTATTTTGGAATTTAATATGGCGTGTTTTGATGTTATTTGTGACGCTTTACAATTGGATATTACAATTACCAAAACTGAAGATTTTAAAAAAGAATATAAAGAGAATACAGACGGTAGAGATTTAGTAAATGCTAAAAACGAAACTGCTCTACCATTTGATAATTATATGCAAGTATTTAACGCAAAGTACGGCTACATTAATAATCTTAGTATATTAGACTTATTATTTAACGAAGGTCCAAGTGCTTTAGCTTATTTAGAGGCACAACATTATAAATAATGCTTACAGATTTTATACATTACGGCATTCATTTTGGTGGCCCTTTATTAGTTGCCGTGTTATTTTACAAAAAAATATGGCTTAAGGCTTTTGGTATACTCCTTTTAGGAATGCTTATTGACTTAGATCATTTATTGGCAACGCCACTGTTCGATCCTAATCGGTGTAGCATCAATTTTCATCCACTGCACTCCTATTACGCAATTGCAGTGTATCTCTTTCTATTGCTACCGAAGAAAACCAGACTTATTGGTTTAGGTTTAGTCATTCATATAATTGCAGATAGCGCGAATTGTTTAATGCTGTAATTATCGCGGGAGACTCACGCGAGACATAATTGGATAATGATCGGAATATAAGACATCGTATGTTTTAAAGCTATTTATTGTAAATTCCGGATCGGTTAATATAAAGTCTATTCTAATCGGGAAAAACTTAAAATCGTACGTTCTACCGAAACCATTTCCAGCCGCGTTAAAGTTGTCTATTAAATCACCTTTTACGCGCTTATACGCATAAGAAAAGGCTGTATTATTTAAATCTGTTCCTACAATCGTTTTGTAAGGTGATTTGTTTTTATGAAGCAAAAACAATTCCGCTTGTAACTGCTGCGTTTTAAACGTGTTTCCTACTCCTTTAAATAATTTCTGGGCATCATCTTCGGTCAGTTTATCTAAATTAGGATCTATACGCAACGATTGCAAGTGAATATTATACAAGCGAATAGTATCCTTTTCTTTTACAATGTCTGCATAAATAGCATTATTCGAAGTATTAGGAAACTCCACAGAGCCAGAATTTATGATAGGATATTGTGAAAAAATTGCTTGTCCGTATTTAGTTTTGTTACCCGAAAGTTCTTCAAATTTATACTTAAAAAAAGATAAATCTACGTTTTTATGTGGATGGTATTCCTGCATCAATAAAACGTCTGGCGCCTCTCTTTTAATGAATTGTTCAATTTTAGTTTCAACACCCTTCTCAGAAATCCAATCGTATAAATTGAATAACCGCACATTATAATTCATTACCGAAATGGCATTTTGGCTGATTTCACTCTTAGATTCTGAAAACTTATATAACGACCCCAATGAAAAATAACCGATAGCCAACATAAGAAGCGATAGAATGACTTGCTTCTTAATTTTAACTAACCAATACAATACAAATAACGTATTGATAACAATTAAAATAGGCACGCCCAAACTCAGTACAGAAAAAGAGGAGAATGTTTTAGGCGGCAATAAAGGCAATATGTAAGATAGCAAAAGAAGAAAAGCTGCAACAGAGTTGAAGAAGAACATAACTTTTTCAAAAAATCGAAGGTTTTTCATAATCTATTTTCCCGCTCTAAATAAGAATTCCTTTTCGGCCGCCGTTAAACTGTCGTACCCGCTCTTACTTATTTTATCAAGAATAACGTTTATTTTCTTCTGGTTGTTAAATTTATCAAACTCCCCTTTAGTAAAACCACCAACTTTAGATTTGTCTTTGTGAACCGTTTTTAAAGGCGATTTCGTTGACGTTTTAAACCAGCTAGAAATGGCATCCAATACACTTTCAAAACCCCTACCAATATCATTCCCTTTTAATAATTGCTTAGCATATAGATACCCTAAAAAGGCACCACCTAAATGTGCTAAATTACCGCCAGAATTCAATCCGAATAGCCCTAAGACATCAAATGAGACAAAAGCGACTCCTAAATACCATAATTTTACATTGAAGGTAAAAAAGCTCACCTTTTTATCAGGCATATACGCACAAATAAATATGAACAATGCTCTAACCGCTGCCGATGCTCCTACCAAATATGTGGTTCCAGAAAAGTAAGACGGTAATACAGTATAGCCTACAATAAAGAATAAGCCACCAAAAATGGCTCCTAGAAAATAAATGTTTAAGGCTGTTTTAGCACTAAACAGACTTAAAAATATGCGTCCAATAAAATACAACCAAGCCATATTAAATAATATATGAAAAAAGTCGAAATGTAAAAACGCATAAGTAAAAATGGTCCACGGTTTAACTAAAAAACTATTTATTTCGCTAGGTAATTGTAGCCATAATATAATGTTACCAGAAACCGATTTTAATAGAAATGACAGTAAAAAAACAATAACATTAATCGCTATTATTTTTTCTAACACATTAAGCCGTGCTAGTTTATATTTTATATCCTCGTTTAAACTCATATAAAAACCTTTTTGTATGTTTTGTATAAATTAATCTATTCTAAAATTATTAAAAGTAGTAGTGTCATTTTTCCAGAATAGCATAATGATAAATCCTACTAAAGCACCACCAACGTGCGCCATAAACGCTGTATTACTCGGACTAAAAAAGGACTGCCCCGTGAGTGCCGATATAATATCTAAAGCGATGATACCTGGTATAAAATACTTCGCTTTTATAGGGATTGGTAAAAAAATCAGCATTAATTCAGCATTAGGGTTTAACATCCCAAACGCTACTAAAATACCCATTATACAACCTGAGGCACCTACCATTGTTGCATTAAACACAGGGAAAATAGACTTTAAATTCTCAAATTGCTGTGCATTAATGCCTCCCATCGCCTGGTTTTTTCCTAACATATCAAAAATCTGACTACTCGATAAACCCGAATTAATCAAAGCATCGAAAGCTGGTAAATAGTTAAAATAATAAAATCCTAACTGAAACGCAGCAGCGCCTAAGCCTGCAGAAAAATAAAGAAATAAGAATTTTTTAACTCCGAGTTTTTGCTCTACCGCCGTACCAAACATCCAAAGGGCAAACATATTAAACAATATATGCATAAAACCACCATGCATAAACATATGCGTAATTATTTGCCACGGTTCAAAAACGTCGCTTTCGGGAAAATGTAAAGCGAACAAATCATAAAATAACGTACCGCCACCAATGGCTAACGTTGCCACAAAAAAGATGACATTTATAATTATTAAGTGTTTTACAGTATCGGTAATTCTCATCATTGTGCTGTGTTGTATTTAATAAATTCTAAACAAACTTTTTATCTAATTCGTCGACGGTGGTCGTTGTAAAAGTGATTTTATTTGCTGGCGATACATTGGGTTCTTTACAAGCAAATAGAGAATTTACAAGATGTTCTTGCTCCATTCCTGTTAAGCTTTGCCCTGTTTTAATCGCTAAACTTTTGGCCATTGATTTAGCTAGCAAATCGGTAGCACTAAAATTACTGTCCGGCACTTCGTTTTCAACATCACTAATAAGTTGTTCTAAAATAATAGAAACTTCACTTTCGGGCACACTTACCGGCACTCCAGTAATTTCTAATAATTCTTCTTTTATCGTCTGAAAAATAAAACCTGTATGTTCCAAATCGCTTTTTAGTTGCTGAATAATTTCAATTTCTTGAGGTGAAAAATGAAGTTGTAATGGAAACAATAATTGCTGACTCATCGCTTCTTTAATTGTCATATTTCTTAAGAAATCTTCGTATAACACCCGTTGGTGCGCCCGATGCTGATCGATAATCAACATTCCAGATTTTATAGTACTTATTATATATTTATTATGAACTTGATAGGTGGTGTGTTTGTGCTCCACTTTATTGGTTTCATCAAAAATAGAAGAGTTTTTTTCTTCCGTTTCAAAATGTATTCCACTAAAATCATTGTGCGACGGCATCTCATTAGACTCCAGCCCCACATACAAACTCTCCCAATTGCTAGAAGAATTAGTTGGTCCTGTTTTGTGTGTTCTTTGAGGTACAGAAGTCGCTATTTTTTCTTCTTGAAACGGATTAAATGTTCTATCCACCTCGACCGTTGGTGTTCCTTTTTGCTGGTAGCTATACGGCGTATCTAAGTTAGAATCTCTATCGAAATCTAATACTGGCGCAATGTTAAACTGCCCTAAACTGTGTTTTACAGCCGAACGCAAAATAGCATATAACGTATGCTCGTCGTCGAATTTTATTTCGGTTTTTGTAGGATGAATATTAATATCAATCGTTTGCGGATTCACCTTAAGATTTAAAAAATAACTAGCGTGAGCCCCATCTTTTAAAAGTCCATCGAAAGCGGAAGAAATAGCGTGATTTAAATACGCACTTTTAATAAAACGATCGTTTACAAAAAAGAATTGTTCACCACGAGACTTTTTAGCAAACTCTGGTTTACCGACAAATCCTGAAATGGCTAACACCTCAGTATCTTCATTAACAGGCACCAATTTCTCATTGGTTTTAGTCCCGAAAATATTTACTATACGTTGTCGGTAATTACTTTCTGGCAGATTAAACGATTCGCTACCGTTATGAAACATTACGAATTCGATAGTAGGATGTGCTAAAGCAACACGGTGAAACTCATCGATAATATGACGGGTTTCAACAGCATTCGATTTTAAAAAATTGCGTCGCGCTGGAATATTAAAAAATAAGTTCTTTACTGCAATCGAAGATCCTTTTGGTGTCACAACGACCTCTTGCGATTGCACTTCGCTTCCTTCAATAACTAAGCACGTCCCTACCTCGTCACCTTCTTGTTTTGTTTTTAATTCTACGTGTGCAATAGCAGCAATACTTGCTAAAGCTTCGCCACGAAATCCTTTTGTGCTTAATAGAAAAAGGTCGTCGGCTGTTTTAATTTTAGAAGTTGCGTGGCGTTCAAAACTTAAACGGGCATCGGTAACACTCATTCCCCCACCGTTATCGATAACCTGTATAAGTATTTTACCTGCTTCTTTAATGATTAATTTTATAGAACTAGCACCCGCATCGATCGCGTTTTCTAACAACTCTTTAACTACAGAAGCTGGTCGTTGTACGACTTCTCCGGCAGCTATTTGATTAGCAACGTGATCTGGTAATAATTGAATGATATCTGCCATTTAATTTAAAAAAAGAGAGTCAAATCGAAATCTATTATTAGTAAAAACAGAAAAACCAGTACCAAACCAATGACTAAGACTCTTCGGTTTACAGCTTTATCTGGGGAATTTTTAAACTCATCCCAAGCCGAAGTGAATTTCTGTTTTATATTTTTATTGCCAACTAAAGTGGTTCTATAATCGTCAAATTTGTGTTTTATTTCAAACGGGCTGCCCTCACCGTTGCTTTTATAATAACGCGGTGTATAATTATAGCGTTTATTCTTTTTCTGTTTTAAATATCCCATCGTTTGTAAAAAGATTAACGTAATTTAATATCTAAGTAGTACATTATCCCTATAATTAAAGCCAAAATAATTAGTAATATGGGCAACGTAGATACTTTGTTTTTTTTAACGGTACGCCTTGTTTTTTCCCATTCGGATAATATATCGCCAGTACTTGGTTCTTTAGAGCGTCTATTATCGCGTTTTTCTTTATCCGAAAATCGAGAATTATAATTAAATTGTTTATTCTTTTTTTGTGTAAACACGATACTTTAGCTGCTCGTTAATAACTTTCAAAAGTACAGAAAATACAATAGACTAAAGGATTGTAACTGCTAAAAAATGTTAACAAAAAAGCACCTTAAAGTATATAAAGATACTAAAAGATGCTGTTACTGTAAATTACTATTGGTATTATGCGTTTTCTCCTAGTTGCGCCATTTTAATAGCAGCAACTGCTGCTTCTGTACCTTTATTACCATGTTTTCCACCTGAGCGGTCTATGGCCTGTTGTAGATTATTATCGGTGAGCACACAAAAAATTACTGGTGTGTCGCGCGTTACATTGAGATCTTTAATACCGTGAGCCACGGCGTCGCAGACAAAGTCGAAATGCTTGGTTTCGCCTTGTATAACACTTCCTATAGCGATAACGGCGTTCATCATTTGCTCTTGCATCTTCTTACAACCATAAATAAGCTCATAGCTTCCTGGCACGTACCAGATTACTATGTTATCATCTTTTGCGCCGTGTTCTTTAAGCGTTTCTACGGCGCCTTTTAACAAGCCTTCTGTGATATCACTATTCCATTCTGAAACAACAATCCCAAACCGAAAATCTTTCGCGTCTGGGATTGATGCTTTATCATATTCTGATAAATTATTATTTACTGTTGCCATAAATATGTTCCGATACTATCGGAAGTTTTAATTTAGTTGGACATTGCTTCCGCTTTTCCTATAAACAAATCTATTGTTGTAGACTCTGAAGACGATGGGTATTTCTCTTTAATTGTATTAAAATAGCCTAAAGCTTCCTTAGCATTTCCTAATTCTAAAGCTGTAATTCCAGCTTTATAGTAATACGTTGGTGCCGAATATCCGTTTTCGCGTAATGTAGCAGCACTTTTGTAATACTTTAAGGCGTCTTCGTTCTGGTTTAACTGTACAAAAGCATCTCCAATTGCTCCTTTTGCCATAGGCGCTAAAATTTCGTCTTCGCTAGAAAACTTATCTAAGTGCTCTATTGCTTTTTTGTAATCTTTTAAATTTAAGTAAGCCATACCTGCATAATAGTTTGCAAGGTTTGCTGCTGGAGTACCACTATATTCGTTAATAATATCGATCATTCCAAACTTACCCTCGCTACCATTCAAAGCAACGTTGTATAACGAATCTGAGGAAACACCATTCACCGCTTCTTCAAAATTTTGTTGAGCGTGATACATATCGTTCATCGCTTCATTTTGCTTTGGTTCGTGTACAAATTCTTTATACCCTAAGTAACCAAGCACGATTACTGCTACCACACCAATTATGATAAAAATATACTTTTGGTTTTTAGCAACAAAGTCTTCAGTCTTAGATGCCGTTTCGTCTAAAGTATTAAATACTTCTGCCGTTGTTGAGTTTTCTTCAACTTCATTTACTACCTCTTTCTCTGTTTTAGGTTTGTAACCTCTTTTCTTATAAGTTGCCATATAGTGTATATTAGTGCCCCGCAAAAATAAAATTTTTATCCACATATAAAAGCTTATTTATTTGTTATTTTGTAATAATTTGCAAGACCCAAATTAAAAGGTCGAAACTTAGGTCGCTTTTAGACTAAATTACTATGATATTAAAATCACTTTCTTTACTAAATTATAAAAATTTTGACACCAAAACATTTAATTTTAATGACACCATAAACTGCATTGTCGGTAACAATGGCGTCGGAAAAACAAATATTTTAGATGCTATTTATCACTTGTCTTTTGGAAAAAGTTATTTTAATCCTATCGCTTCTCAAAATATAAAACACGATGAAGAATTTTTTGTTATAAACGGAGACTATGAAAAGGAAAATAAAGCTGAAAAAATTGTTATAAGCTTAAAAAAAGGTCAAAAAAAGGTTATTAAACGCAATAGTAAGTCTTACGAGAAGTTTAGCGATCATATTGGGTTTTTACCATTAGTTATAATTTCTCCGGCAGATCGCGACTTAATTATTGGCGGTAGCGATACGCGAAGAAAATTTATAGACAGCGTTATTTCGCAAAGTGATAACAACTATTTAATTACAATTATTAAATACAATAAAATAGTAGCGCAACGAAATTCGCTTTTAAAATATTTCGCACTCAATAACGCCTTTAATAAAGATACTTTAGAGATTTACAACTTACAATTAAGTGAATTTGGCACTGTTATTTTCGAGAAACGAAAGGCTTTTTTAGATAATTTTATTCCTATATTCAAAGAGCGTTATCGCGCCATTAGCAACGGTAATGAATCTGTAGATCTACACTATAAAAGTGATTTATTCGATTCCGATTTAAACAGTCTACTACAACAAGTTATAAACAAAGATAAAGCACTACAATACACCAGTGTAGGCGCTCATAAAGACGATTTATATTTTAATATAGACGGTCACCCCATTAAAAAATTCGGGAGTCAAGGTCAGCAAAAATCGTTTTTAATTGCATTAAAATTGGCCCAGTTTCAGTTTATAAAAAAACAAAGTGGCGTAAACCCTATTTTGCTATTGGATGATATTTTTGATAAATTGGATGAAGAACGCGTGTCGCAGATAATAAAATTGGTGAACGATGAAAATTTCGGTCAGATTTTTATTAGTGATACTCACGCCGAACGCACCGAGCGCGCAGTAAAACAGGTACATCAATCGTACGAGATTTTTAATATTTAAGTACTATGAAGTGTTAAAACTTCAACCGTGACACTATTAAAACGAAATTAACAGGCACCACCTTATATTAATGTGTAACTTATAGACTTTGTAAAATAGTCGGGCAACAAATCACCATAAATAATGAAAAAAATAAGCGTTTTAATAGTTATAACCCTTCTATTTTATAGTTGTAAAAAAGACCCGCAGACTTCTTTAAAACACCTTAATGGGTATTGGGAAATAGAAAGTGCAACAACTCCTAAGGGAAAAATACACGAGTATAGCATAAGCACAACTGTAGATTATATTAGTATTAATGACAGTTTAAAAGGCTTTAGAAAAAAATTAAACCCCACATTTACAGGTTCGTATAACACGTCTGAAGATGCGGAAATGATAACGGCTAAAATTGAAAATGACAGCTTAAATTTATATTACAGAACACCGTTTTCAACATGGAAAGAAACCGTAATAGTTGCAAACAAAGAACAATTAAAAGTGGTAAACGCAGATAATATGACCTACATATACAAACGATTTACACCTATTAACGTATTAGAATAAATTATGGCAAAACGAAATAACGATATATTAAGCTTCTCTGACGCATTAAAGGATTTTGTAGAAACTAATAAATTAGACAAAGGTTTAGACAAGGTAAATGTTAGGGACGCGTGGGCAAATTTAATGGGAAACGGTGTAAACAATTACACGACCAATATTGAATTAAAATTCGGTACTCTTTATGTACAATTAAGCTCTAGTGTATTACGAGAGGAATTGAGTTACGGTAAAAACAAAATTATAAAGATGCTTAATGAAGAATTAGGTAGAGAAGTTATAAAACAAGTTGTTCTTCGTTAAATAACGCTATTAAAAGAGAGTGTTCCCGGATTTGTTTCTCTATTTCAAATAGTAAAAATTACAGACCCTAGAAACCTAATTACAACTATTAAATAGCACTTTATTGCTCCTTTTTAAAGACTTTTACGCCAACACTAACTGCTGTGAAATAGTAGTTTTTAATAATAATAAAATAAAAAAATCTGTAAAAAGTTTTTTTAAATATAAAAGACTATATTTGATTATTATAAATTTAATTTTTTTTTAAAATGGCTCAAGGCACAGTAAAATTTTTCAATGATTCAAAAGGTTTCGGTTTTATAACTGAAGATGGATCTGACAAAGACCATTTCGTACACATCTCTGGTTTAATCGACGAAGTTCGTGAAGGAGATGTTGTAGAATTTGACTTACAAGAAGGTAAGAAAGGTATGAACGCAGTAAATGTAAAAGTAGTATAATATATATATTCTTTATTTCTTTACAAGCAAAGCTCACTTAACGGTGGGCTTTTTTTATTGTATTAAGTCAATTAAGTTTTAACGGTTATTAGTAGAACAACGACCGTATAGTTCTCTATTAAAATTTGTGTGTTACTCTAGAAACACCCAAAATTAGCCCATTCCCAAATAGATGATTCTTATTTATTTAAAATCATTTAAGTGCTCTCACTACGCTCAGTACAAACTAAAATCCAGACTTAGGTGTTTTTTTACAGCGTATGTTGTTTATTAGCAACCTCAGGGCTGCGCTCGAGACGACAAATTTGTGTTTTTTAAATGTACTTAGGCCTCTTTTAGGTTAACTAATATAGTGACTTGCTAATAAGAAATTAATTTAATTTTTAGGACACGAAAGGATTCTGTTTCAGCACATAAAAAGTCGCAAACAAACACTTATGCTGGCGTATCAGGTTTTATAAGCGAGATTTGTGACGGTGTAGCATTCTATTGACAGCCAAAGAAAAAAGGAGGCTCCTAATAAATATAAAAGTGAGATAATATATAGAAGATAATTTTTTTATAAATTTAAATAGTGAGTAAAAAAAGAGTCTCGATATAAAATCGAGACTCTTTTTAGTTTAAAGCTATATAATTTATTGCTTAACTATTTTCAAAACTTGTTGTGTGGTATCTGTTGTAATTGACATAAAATACAGTCCTGAAGCCACATCCGACATATCGATTGTTGTATTAGTCGTCATATTAGAAAGATCTATTCCTCTTACAAAACGTCCATTAATATCGTAAATCTCAGCTTTAGTTACCGTTACAGATTCTGTTTTCTGAATAGTAAAAATTCCATTTGAAGGATTCGGGAATATTTTAATACTGCCCATTACATTTGAAACCTCATCTGTTGACAGCGAATAATTGCAATTGTAAACCATAAATTCATCTACATACCAGCCATCTCTACCGTTACAACCATCTGTTCCAACTTCAAATCTAAACTGTATTGTAGAATTTGCGTTTACACCTAATACCGATAAATCGACAACACTAGTTCCCCAACTTCCAGTAAAAGAACCTTCATCTGAGCCCGTAAATGCACCTTCACCAGCTAATGGATTATCATTACCTTCGGCAACTGTAGCCAAACTACTATTGTAAGCATTTTCTACAAAAGCACTCGTTGGCAATAAAGCCCACGTTGCACCATCTAAGCTATATTTTATATTTCCACCATCATAATCAGGTTCTGTAGACACAAAATGATTAAATGATAAGTTGTAATTACCATTAGAAAAATCTGGCATAGTAATCACCGGACTTTCTAATCTCATAATTCCGTTTTCAAAATCTGTAGAACAGTTTCCATTTACTGGGTCTGCTCCAAAAATAGCACTTCCTGTTCTTTCGCTTGGCAGCGCGTTAACCACTATCCAATCTCTATCCTCCCAAGTCATAGCGTTAACTGGTAATTGTGCTACGCTCCAATTCCCCATTCCAGACTCCCAATCTTGAAAGTATATAGGGTTATTTGTGGCATTGTCGCAAAGCGGTGCTATTTCACTAAGTATTGGAGAATAATTACAACTATCAGGATTTATTCTTAATTCTACCGCAAAAATAGCATTGATTACTTGGGTTACATCGGCTGCTGTAATTATTTCTCCCGACAGTCCTGCAGGTGCATTTACAGTAGATAAACCTTCTAAATTAATCCCTATTAAATCGTTAGCAGAAGCTTCTAAAGCATCAGCTAAACTCGTAAAATTACTTGTCGCCGTTAAATATTGGCTTTGTGCTCTCCAAAAAATGTGAGCTGCTTTTGTAAAGCCAATACCGCTTACAGTATAACTATTAAAGGTTCCTCCGTCAACGATTAAAGAATAAGCGCGATTAGGTATCCCACTATTAGAGTGCACTCCACCAGCATCTCCTTCACCACAACGGTATTGAAAATCGCTTACTTTACCAGGATCTCCATTACAATTAGGATTCCACATATCTCGTATAGCACCTCCAAAAGCTGTTGCATCTTCCCCAATTCTCCAGCGGTCTGAACTTCCACAAGAAACTCTCAATGCTTGGTTATCGTCTGCATCTTCATAGCCATTTAATAAATCGATAGTTTCTCCCCAAATATCAGAAAACGATTCATTTAAAGCACCAGATTGGTACGCGTAAATTAATCCGCTAGTATATTCTGTATAAGCGTGACCCCATTCGTGTGCAATAACATCGTCGGTTGCTGTACCATCGCAATAATTCGCTGTGTACCCGTTCCAGTTTGCATTAGGGCACGAAATGTTAGGATTATTATTTATGGTTTTCATTTGTGCATCCGTATTATTATAAGACACATAATTAAAAGCATTTTTAAAAAAATGGTACGTATGTCCAGAGGCCTCTACTTCATTTTGTTGCCAAATGGTTAATCCATTAGGAAAGGCATCGCCTTCTTGCCAAACAATATCTGATGTATTTTCTTCGTATACCACGCGATCTAATGCGTGTGGCATACCCGTGTACTGTTCTACAATAGATCCAGAATGTGCATCGATAAAAACATATTCTCTAACATCGTTTTTATTAGCAACCTCTATTTTATAGGCTAAATTATTGGTGTCAATATACCCTTTCACCAATCCTTTATTAAATATGTATAGTGTATTCGATAGGGCTTCTAAAGACGCACCCGAAAAATTCAAATTTTGATTTTCAATTTCTTGAATCGCTAAGGCATTCGCTTCAGCAGAAGAAACAGTAGCCGTTGCGTTTAATTTAATTCCTGAAATGTAATTACCATTAACTGCTGTTAATTCGTTTTTAGCATTAAAATGAAATACTAATTTACCATCAAAAACAGGAACCCCTTGATGTGTCTGTACCAATACAATTCGCTTTAAACCGTTAGAATCGGTTTCAGGAGTATTTGTTTTAAAACTAGAATTCACTGCATCCATTTTAAAGATTGCTTTGTTTTCTTCTAAAAAATAAAGTGCCTTAGACTGTAGCGAATTGCCTTTTAATTGTAGGCCTTTACCTTTTTTGAAAGCAATAAAATCAGGAATCCCTGAGCTCGCATTTACAGTAATTTTAGCACCGTTTTTTTTTTGAAATTCTGCAATAGCTTTGACATTGCTTTGAGAAAATCCTAAAGCAGTAGTTAAAAAAGCAGAAAACAATATTAATTTTATGTTTTTCATTGAGTTTTTTTTGATTTCGCTAAAATACCTGATTATCGGGCATAAAAAAAGCCTAAAGGTGTTAAATTCAGGCTTAAATGTATATTTTATAAGATAAAGTACTTAAAACAATTCTCTTCCTGAGAAGTGAAAAGCACTTTCAATAGCTACGTTTTCATCGCTATCACTCCCGTGAACCGCATTTTCTCCAATAGAAGCTGCGTATAATTTTCTAATAGTACCATCAGCCGCATCTGCAGGATTTGTTGCTCCTATTAATGCTCTAAAGTCTTCAACTGCATTTTCTTTTTCTAAAACTGCAGCTACAATAGGACCACGAGTCATGTATTCTACTAATTCACCAAAGAAAGGTCTTTCGTTATGAACCGCGTAAAATGTCTCAGCATCAGCCTTGGTCATTTCAGTTAATTTCAGTGCTACAATTCTAAAACCTGAAGCATTAATTTTTTCTAAGATTGCGCCAATATGCCCTTTTTCAATTGCATCTGGCTTAAGCATTGTAAATGTTCTGTTTGTTGCCATTTTTTATTTTTATTTTTTGCAAAAGTAATCTATTTCTAAATAAAAACAATATATTCAGTTATTAAAAAATTGTATATTCGTGCCCTATGAGCACACAAGACATTTTAGAAATTAAAACATTGCTAGCGTTCCCAAAACAAATAGCGATTATTCCACATAAAAATCCAGACGGAGACGCTATCGGCTCTACCTTAGGCCTATTGAATTATCTTTTAAAGCTTAATCATAACGCTGTAGTTATTGCGCCCAACGATTATCCAGATTTTTTAAAATGGCTACCCAATGAAAGTAGTATTTTAAAACACGACACTCAGCAAGCAGACTGCGATGCGTTTATTACTGATGCCGATATCATTTTTACGTTAGATTTTAATGCATTGCATAGAACCGGTAATATGGAAGCGATTCTAAAAGCTAGTGACGGCCTAAAAATAATGATAGATCACCACCAGCAGCCCGACGATTATGCTAAATACGTTTTTAGCGATGTCACAATGAGTTCTACCTGCGAAATGGTATATCACTTTTTTGAAAAACTAGACACTCTAGAATCTATAGATAAAGACATTGCTACGTGTTTATACGTGGGGATTATGACCGATACAGGATCGTTTCGATTTAGGTCTACCACCAGTACAACGCACAGAATTATAGCAGACCTCATCGATAAAGGTGCCGATAACACACAAATACATAACAACGTTTACGACACTAATAGTTACAACCGTTTACAATTATTAGGTTGTGCTTTAAGTAATCTAAACGTTTTACCAGAATATAGAGCGGCCTATATTACGCTCTCTCAAGAAGAATTACAAGGTTTAGATTATAAAAAAGGAGATACTGAAGGTTTTGTTAATTATGCTTTATCGCTAGACAATATTGTATTAGCGGCTATTTTTATTGAAGACAAAAAACAGGGTATTATTAAAATCTCGTTGCGCTCTAAAGGCGATTTTTCGGTTAATGAATTATCGAGGCAACACTTTAACGGTGGTGGCCACACCAATGCTGCAGGTGGTAAAAGTGATACCGATTTACAAACAACAGTTGAAAAATTTATTAGTATATTACCCCACTATAGCAACGCCTTAAATAATGAATAAACTTTTTTTACCAGTTTTATTACTCCTCGCCTTCTCGTGTAAATCGCCAGAAGCCCGCAAACCAATTAGCGTTAAAACAGGCTCTTTCATAAACGAATCGGTGCAACGAAACATTAATTTATACAATCAAGAAAAAGAACAAATTCAGGCTATTATTAGCGAATTTCCAAATGAAGAGTATATATCTTCAGAAAATGGCTTTTGGTACACCTATATTAATAAGGTCGACAACGATAGTTTAGAAACACCAGATTTTGGCGATATTATCAACTTTAATTATGATGTATCGCGTTTAGACGGCAGTACCATTTATTCCAAAGAAAACTTAAAGACCCGCAATTACGCGATGGATCAAGAGGAGTTATTTAAAGGTTTAAGAACAGGACTGAAGCTTATGAAAGCAACCGAAACCATAAAATTTATATTCCCTTCCCAAATGGCATACGGCTATTATGGCGATGACAATAAAATAGGTAGAAACCTACCTATAGTTTGCGAAGTAACAATTAACACAATAATAAAAAAATAATTTTTAAACGATGAATACACTTAAACAAACGATGAAAATTTTTATTCTAGCTTTAATAGCAACGCTAACGTCTTCTTGCCAAGAAAATAAATATCCAGATTTAGAAGATGGCCTTTACGCAGAATTTGTAACCAATAAAGGAACTATGGTTGGTAAATTATACTACGATTTAGCTCCTGTTACGGTGGCTAACTTTGTATCGTTAGCCGAAGGAACAAACACTAAAGTAGATTCTACTTATGTAGGTTTAAAATTCTACAACGGCACCACATTCCATAGAGTTATAAACGAATTTATGATTCAGGGTGGAGATCCAACAGCAAGTGGATCTGGTAATCCAGGTTATAAATTCAAAGATGAAATTAACTCGGCTAAACACGATAAGCCTGGTATGTTATCTATGGCAAACTCGGGACCAGCAACAAACGGTTCTCAGTTTTTTATTACTGAAAAACCAACACCCCAACTAGACCCTAAACACACTGTTTTTGGTGAATTAGTACTTGGTTTAAATGTGCAAGACAGTATCTCGAATGTAAAAACCATACGTGGAGATAAGCCAGAAAAGGATGTTGTAATTGAAGCGTTAAATATTATTAGAAAAGGTAACGACGCGAAACAATTTGATGCTCCTAAAGTCTTTAATACTTATTTTATTGATTTAGAAAAAGAAAATAAAGAAGCTGCCGAAAAATTAGAAAAAGCTAAAGCTAATTTTATAGAAAAAAATGAAGCGTTAAAAGCAGATATGAAAACATTTCCTTCGGGATTAGGAATGACTATGACCAGTGAAGGTAGCGGGGTTGAACCACAGATGACAGACAAAGTAGTAATTGCCTATTCAGGTTATTTAGCTGATGGAACATTATTTGATACAAGTGATGCTGAAGTGGCTAAAGAATATGGTACTTACGACGAGAAAAGAGATGCACAAAACGGGTACCAAGCGTTCCCAATGATTTATAATGAAACAGCAACTTTAATCCCAGGATTTAGAGAAGCGATGTTAAATATGAAAGTTGGAGATAAAGCAAGAGCTTTTATTCCTGCTACTTTAGGATACGGCGCTCGTGGTGCTGGAAGAATCATTCCTCCTAACTCAGATTTAGTTTTCGATTTAGAAATTGTTTCTATTAAAGAATAATCGGAACCAATTAAATACTATTAAAAACCTTCAGAGATGAAGGTTTTTTTTTGTTTCTATAACTAAGGTTTTATTCACTATTTAAAAGGCGTCCATAAAAAAAGCCTGCATTACGCAGGCTTTCATTTTTACTTATAGTGTTATTCTTAATTGTGATTCTTCAACGCGTTAGTTTCAGAATTATTTTTTAGGAATATTCTTTAAAATCTCTAATACAAACTTCCAGTATTTTTGTGCTGAAGAAATACTAGCTCGCTCATCTGGAGAGTGTGCTCCTCTAATAGTGGGACCAAAACTAATCATTTCCATTTCTGGATAATTCTGTCCTAATATTCCACATTCTAAACCTGCGTGACAAGCAGCAACGTGTGCTTTTTCGCCATTCATTTTTTCGTATAAAACATCTAAAACTTTAAGAATTGAAGACTCCATATTTGGAGCCCATCCTGGGTAATCTCCAGAAAATTCTACCTCACATCCTGTTAATTCAAAAGCAGCACGTAAAGTGTTTGCCAAATCTATTTTAGAACTTTCTACCGAGCTACGTGTTAAACACGCAATTTTAATGTTTCCATCCTTCACTACTACTCTAGCGATATTGTTGGACGTTTCTACCAAATCAGGAATATCAGCACTCATTCTAAACACACCGTTTACTGCCGCATAAATAGCGCGTGTTAATCCTTCCTGAACTCCTAAATCCATCATTTTTTCTGGTGTCTCGCACGCAGAAACAACAATTTGTAAATCCGGCTCCATTGTTTTTAGCTCCGCTTTAATAGTCGTTGCTAATTCTTCCATCTCTGCAACAAACACTTCTTCGTGTATGGCATCTATAACAACAGTGGCATTGCTTTCTCTAGGAATAGCATTACGTAAACTACCGCCATTAATTTCAGAAATTCTTAAGCCGAAATTTTCGAATCCATCAAATAATAAACGGTTCATAATTTTGTTTGCGTTTCCAAATCCTTTATGAATATCCATTCCAGAGTGTCCACCCTGCAATCCTATTACTGTAACAGTATATCCTGTTTTAAATTCTGGTGTTTCCTCTTCGGTGTACGTTCGTGTTGCAGTAACATCTACACCTCCAGCACAACCTACTCCTATTTCGTCATCTTCCTCAGTATCTAAGTTTAATAAAATACCGCCAGTAAGCAATCCGCCTTTTAAACCCTTTGCCCCCGTCATTCCTGTTTCTTCGTCTATGGTAAATAACGCTTCAATAGCAGGATGCTCAATCGTTTTACTTTCTAAAATAGCCATTATTGTCGCTACTCCTAGTCCGTTATCGGCCCCTAAAGTGGTTCCTTTTGCACGAACCCAGTCACCATCAATGTGCATTTCGATTCCTTGAGTATCGAAATCAAAATCGGTATCTGCATTCTTTTGGTGCACCATATCTAAATGCGACTGTAATACAATAGCCACATGATCTTCCATTCCTGAAGTTGCTGGTTTTTTAATAATTACATTTCCAACTTCGTCTTCTATAGTTTCTAAACCTAATTTAGCGCCAAAGTCTTTAATAAATGCAATAACACGTTCCTCCTTTTTTGAAGGTCTAGGTACCGCATTTAAATCTGCAAATTTGTTCCAAAGTTCTTGTGGCTCTAATGCTCTAATTTCAGTATTCATTTCTATATTTTTTTTAGTTTTACAAAGGTAATTAATAGAATAGCAATTATGTAAACATTTTCTTAAATTTGAAATATGCTTAAAAACAATAAACTCCTCGTCGCTTTATTACTCATTCCTGCTATTATTGGCGTTAAAGTGGCGGCTTATTTCCCAGGTATCATCGAGGTCATTTACAGTACCGGTTTGTACCCCTTTATCTCTCGGTTTTTTCGTTACTTTTTAGGATGGATTCCTTTTTCTTTTGGTGATTTGGTTTATGGTTTCGGAATTCTATTTATTATGCGTTGGTTACTTATAAACCGTAAGCGGGTAGTTTCAGATTTTAAAAATTGGTTGATAGATATTTTTGCCGCTGTTTCCATTATTTATATTAGTTTTCATTTGTTTTGGGGATTAAATTACTACCGACTACCGCTTCATAACAGCTTAAATTTAGAAGCCGAATACACCACTGAAGCTTTAGTGGATGTTACAAAAAAACTGATTAATAAAACGAATGCACTGCATTTGGAACTCACTAACAACGACTCTATTCGCGTTGAAAGTCCGTACTCCAAAGCAACCATTCTTAAGATGGTTCCCGAAGGCTATTCTGTTTTAAAAGAAAAATATCCACATTTAGAATATAAAGGCGAATCGATTAAAACCTCATTATTTAGTTTGCCGCTAACCTATATGGGTTTTAGCGGGTATTTAAATCCGTTAACCAACGAAGCGCAAGTCGATGGTTTAATTCCAGAATTTAAATTCCCTACAACGGCTTCGCACGAAATTGGCCACCAGTTAGGCTATGCCGCAGAAAACGAAGCTAATTTTATGGCGTGTTTGGCAACGACTTCACATAGCGATTTGTATTTTAGATATTGCGGTTTTGCCTTTGGTTTACGCCATTGTTTACACGAAATCTATAGACGAGATCCAGCACTGTATAAGGAGTTATTAGTTACCTTAAACACAGGCGTATTAAAAAATTACCAAGAGGTGCGCGATTTTTGGGAGGCGCATAAAAACCCAACAGAACCCGTATTTCGAAAAACCTATAACACCTACTTGGAAGCCAATAACCAAGAAGGGGGAATGGACAGCTATAGCTATGTCGTCGCTTTAATAGTTAACTATTTTAAAAATAAAACACTATAACAATATAAAAGACAAACGTTAAATTAAGTTTGCTTTGTGTTTAGTGACTACAGAATCTTATCTTTAAAACTTTTAAAACTTTATCTCACTAACTTATGATTAAACACGTTTTGTTTCTCGCTGTACTATTTTGTGGCTACACTAGTTTTGCTCAAGAATACATCCCTAAAAACGACGGTGTAAAAACCGCTACTTCACATTACACTGCATTACAAAATGCGACTATTCATCTGTCTCCAACAGAAGTTATCGAAAACGGTACTCTGGTATTTAAAGATGGAAAAATCGTTTCTGTAGGCACTTCGGTAAATATTCCTAAAAACAGTTTGGTTATCGATGCTACTGGTAAAACAATCTATCCGTCGTTTATAGATATTTACTCCACTTTCGGAGTGAAGCAACCCGAAAAAAATTCTAGCAACTCTAGAACGCCACAATACGATGCAAGTCGCGAGGGCTATTATTGGAACGATCATATTAGACCCGATCAAAACGCCATAGATTATTTAGATTACGACCTTAAAAAAGCAAAAGCGTTGCAGAAAGCTGGTTTTGGAGTGGTAAACTCACATATCGACGATGGTATTATTCGTGGTACTGGTATTTTATTAGCGCTTAACAACGAAGGCAATGCTTCAAATAGAATTCTCGAAGCACAATCGGTACAGTATTCTGGAACTTCAAAAAGCAAAACCTCAAAACAAGCGTATCCAACCTCTTTAATGGGCGCTTTAGCCTTATTACGTCAGGTACATTTAGATGCCGATTGGTATGCAAAAGGTTTAAGTACAGAAAAAGATCGCGCTCTCGAAGCCTTATTAGCAAATAAAAATAAGGTGCAAATTATTGAAGCCGGCAGCAAACTTAATGCCCTACGCTTAGATAATGTGGGTGACGAATACAACACGCAATATGTCATTGTTGGTGGTGGCGACGAATACGAAGCTATAAAAGATATTAAAGCCACACAAGCACAGTTTATAATACCTATAGATTTCACAGACGCTTACGATATGGAAGATCCATTTTTAGCGCGCTCTGTAGAGCTGAGTGATTTAAGACAATGGAATCAACAACCGCATAACCCTAGAATTTTAGCGGAGAATAATATTGAATTTGCTTTATCGACTTACAAGCTAAAAAAAGAAGCGTCTTTTTTACCGAACCTAATTAAAGCTATTGAGGCCGGATTACCAAAAGACAAAGCACTGGCAGCTTTAACTACAATTCCTGCTGGAATTATTGGAAAAAGTAATACTTTAGGATCTCTTAAAACCGGAGCTTATGCTAATTTTTTAGTGACTTCGGGCGATATTTTCGATAAGAAAACCACGATTTACGAAAACTGGGTAACTGGTGTTAAAAACGAATTAGAAACGACACCTAAAGACGTTCGTGGTGAATATGCGTTTAACTTAGAAAACGAAAAATACACGCTTAAAATATCGGGCACTTTAGAAAAATTAAAAGCTAAAGTAAAAACCGATAGTACGACTTTAGGCACAAAATTAAATGTAAATAACGATTGGTTACAACTCACGTTCTCGACTATAGATACCACGAAACAGGAATTTATTCGCGTGGTTTCAAATTTAACCGATAGTAAGATATTATCCGGAAAAGCCTATTTCCCTAACGGAAAAACCCTTGCATTTAATGCGGAAAAACAAATCTCAGACACAAAAGAAGATTCAAAAATAGAGGATGAAAATGATGATGATGATGATGATGATGAAACACCATCAAAATTAAACCCCTTTCACCCGGTAACTTATCCAAACTTAGCGTACGGTTTTGAAACGTTACCAAAACAAGAAACACTTCTTTTTAAGAATGTAACGGTGTGGACCAACGAAAAGGAAGGCATTTTAAAACACACCGATGTTTTAATTAAAAATGGAAAAATAGCTAAAATTGGCACTAATTTAAGTGACAGAAATGCTCAAACTATTGATGGTACTGGAAAACATTTAACAGCTGGAATTATAGACGAACATTCGCATATTGCCACCTCATCGGTTAACGAATCGGGTCACAACTCCACTGCCGAAGTGAGTATTGAAGATGTTTTAAACCCTGATGATATAAATATTTACCGCAATTTGGCCGGTGGTGTTACGTCTATTCAAGTATTACACGGCTCGGCAAATCCTATTGGTGGCCGCTCGGCGATTATTAAACTAAAATGGGGAGAATCGGCTAAAAACTTAATCAACCCACACGCACCAAAATCCATCAAATTTGCTTTAGGTGAAAACGTAAAACAGAGTAACTGGGGCGATGCTGCAAAAACGCGTTTCCCACAAACTAGAATGGGTGTAGAACAAGTGTATATCGATTATTTTCAACGTGCTAAAGAATATGAAGTTCTAAAAGCTAGTGGAAAACCATTCCGAAAGGATATTGAAATGGAAACACTTGTCGAAATTATTAATAAAGAGCGTTTTATAACGTGCCACTCGTATGTGCAAAGTGAGATAAATATGTTAATGAAAGTGGCTGAGCAATTCAATTTTAACATTAACACATTTACACATATTTTAGAGGGTTATAAATTAGCCGATAAAATGGTAGAACACGGTGTTGGAGGCTCAACATTTAGCGATTGGTGGGCGTACAAATACGAGGTCAACGACGCGATACCTTACAACGCCGCAATTATGCATAATAATGGCGTTACCGTTGCTATTAATAGTGACGATGGCGAAATGTCGCGTCGTTTAAATCAAGAAGCTGCAAAAGCGGTGAAATATGGCGATGTTAGCGAAGAAGATGCTTGGAAATTTGTAACCCTAAACCCTGCAAAATTACTACATATTAGTGATCGCGTGGGGAGTATAAAAGTAGGAAAAGATGCCGATATGGTTTTATGGAGCGACCACCCGTTATCGATCTATGCGAAAGCGGAAAAAACAATTATTGAAGGGGTAACCTATTTCGATATTAATCGTGACAAACAATTGCGTGCTACGATTTCTAAAGAAAAAAATGAATTGACCACTTTAATGCTTCAAGCGAAAAACAAAGGCTTAAAAACAAAACCGATCGCGAAGAAAGAGAAAGCACATTTTCACTGCGATTCTAATTTCTAACATCAAATTCTCAATACTTTTAAAACAGACACGTTATGACATTATTAAAATATAAATTACTCGGTGTAGCACTATTTTTTTCAACAATACTACTCGCTCAACAAACCCCCGCACCAAAGCAGACACAGGCCATTTCTATTGAAGGCGGCACCGCACATATAGGAAATGGTGAAGTTATAGACAATGCCTTAATTATATTTACCGAAGGAAAACTAACTTTTGTAGGCAGCGCGCTAACTGAAACGGCGAGACAAGGCACGATTATTAACGCTAAAGGGAAACACATTTACCCAGGATTTATTGCCCCAAATTCCACTTTAGGATTGGTAGAAATTGATGCCGTAAGAGCGACTGAAGACCAGGACGAAGTGGGTAAAATGAATCCGCATATTCGTAGTATAATCGCGTATAACACAGAATCGAAAGTGGTAGAATCTATGCGAATTAACGGTGTGTTAATGGGGCAGATAACACCTAGAGGCGGACGAATTTCAGGAACTTCATCGGTCGTACAATTTGACGCCTGGAACTGGGAAGATGCCGTAATTAAAGAAGATGATGGTATCCATTTAAACTGGCCAAATCCGTTTTCTCGCGGCCGTTGGTGGTTAGGTGAGCCAGCCACTTTAAAAGAAAATAAAGAATACAATAATCAAGTGGATGAACTTACTACTTACTTCAACGAAAATGCAGTCTACCAAATTGGAAAAAACACCTCAAGACATTTACCTTTTGAAGCGTTAAACGGCGTGGTCACTGGCAAAAAAACGTTGTATGTACACGTAGATAATGAAAAAGGAATTACAGATGCTATTAATTTTAAAACTGCCAACAACATTAAAAAACTTGTTATTGTTGGAGGTAACGAGGCGCATTTAGTGTCTAACCTTTTAGTGAAACATAATATCCCGGTGCTTTTACAACGCGTTCATAGTCGACCGAATAACGACGACGACGATTACGATTTACCATTTACTTTAGCAAATCGCTTGGTTAAAGATGGTGTATTAGTGGGCTTAGAAAACTCTGGAGGTATGGAACGAATGAACACAAGAAATTTGCCTTTTCTAGCGGGAACTTGCGCTGCATACGGTTTAGATAAAGAAAAAGCGCTAAGCTTAATTACGTTAAACACGGCTAAAATATTAGGCATTGACGATACAGTGGGGTCTTTAGAAGTTGGTAAAGACGCAACTTTTTTTATAAGTGAAGGCGACGCTCTAGATATGAGAACCAACAAAATAGATAAAGCGTACATTCAAGGTCGAGATGTTATTTTAAAATCTCACCAAACCGAATTGTACGAACGTTACAGTAATAAATACAAGGACAATAACTAGATATTTAGTGTTATAACACAAGTAAATAAATAGATTAATCTATGCAGTAATTAAAAAAAAGGCGGCCAATTGGCCGCCTTTTTAATATGTGTGTTTTCGAAATTTATTCAACGAAAGTTGCATTTTCTGGTTTAGAGAACCTAGTAACATCAAGAGCTTCCTTAGATAATTTTGCGTTAAAAATCGCTGTCGTTCTTACAGGGTTTATAGGTTGATTGTTAAAAAACTCGTAGTTAACCATTTCTGTTGGTAGCAACACACCTTCAACTTCCTCCCATTTATTATATTTTTTCAAATGAAACTCTTTGGTTTTTTCTTTAGAGAAATAGGTTACCGTATACCCTAACCATTCCATTTTAAATGTTTCTGGGTGGTAGTATAAAACGTATTCATCGTCGGGAGACTCCCCTACTCCATTTTCGTAAGCAATTTTGATACCTGGATAGGTTACACCTTCAAATTCTATAGCTTTAGCAGCGCTAAAAACAATACCATCGTCGGCCAAAACAAAAGGCATAGCATAAAAATAGAACATTAAATTGTAGTAAAATTTAGGTGCATAGCCTTTGTATTCTTCTTCTGTTCTATTTAAAAACCAAACCGCTTCACCATCGAAACCAATAACATAATTTTCTGCTTCTATTAACGATTCTCTAGAGTTTAAATTGGTACGCGTCACTTCATCTCCGCCTGGTTTTCTCATAGTAAACTCAACAGACTGCATTGTTTTCCAATGATCCAATCCGCCATGCGCTTCAAATACTTTCGCTATATCTTCAGGAAATGATTTATCTTCTTTTATTTCAACTTCCGGTGTAGGCTGAACCTTTTCAGGAGCCGTTTCTTTTTGTTTACAACCCATAAAAGTCATCATTAATAATACAATACCCAAATAGTTTTTCATACTTTAATCTTTCTTAATTATTAATGTAGGTTGTCGAAAGCACGAACTTAACATTACAAAATTATCTATATTTTTATATCATTAGGGTTTAATATAAAGACAGGAGACCGTTTTATTTTTAGAACCAAGAACTAAAACTTGATTCTAACTATTCTAAAAAAAAGATCGGCTTTGTTAGAAAAACTTCCCCACTACATCCTTAAAATTTTTTAATTTGAAAGGTTAATACGAATACACTCTTTCATATAGTCCATTACTATATTTTAAAGACGCATCCTTTTTTGAAGTTACTTTTAGCACGTCGTTTAACACTTCTTTACACTAGAAAAACAGACAAGAATAGGAGCGCGCGTTATTATTATTGTTATTACTAAGCCATTTCAAACAGAAAACATAAATTTGCGTTTATAATTATAATGCAATGGATATTAAACACATCAGCAGCGTACAAAACGCATTAATAAAACAGGTTGTGCTCTTAAAAGACAAATCTCGCGAACGTAAAAAATCGGGTGTATTTATTATTGAAGGTCTTCGAGAAATTGAATTGGCTGTAAAAGGCAAATATACGATTGAAACTATTTTTTATTATGCTGACATTTTTCCGAAAGAACAACTTGAGAAATCAGACTTAAAGGCGTCACAGTACATTGAAATATCGAAAGACGTGTATCAAAAAATAGCATATCGAGAAACTACTGAAGGTATTATTGCCATTGCAAAAGGTAAAGAAAATACGATTGATAAATTAATATTTAATAACAAAAACCCACTCATTCTTGTTGCTGAGGCACCTGAAAAGCCTGGTAATATTGGTGCTATTTTACGTACCGCCGATGCTGCCAACGCCGATGCTGTGATTATTGCCAACCCAAAAACCGATGTATACAACCCTAATATTATTCGCTCTAGCGTGGGCTGTGTATTTACAAACCAAATTGCTACGGGTACAACAAGCGAAATAATAGCTTTTTTAAAATCGGAAAATATAGCTATTTACGCTGCTATTTTACAAGATGCCGTAGCTTACCATACTCAAAATTTCACTACTCCGACAGCTATAGTTGTAGGCACCGAAGCTACTGGTTTAAGTGAAGCCTGGCGTGTGGCTTCTAAACAGAATATTATTATCCCTATGCAAGGCGAAATAGATTCTATGAATGTTTCTGTAGCTGCAGGGATTCTAATTTTTGAAGCTAAGAGGCAACGCGATTTTAAATAAAGAATACGTTATTTTAAAATTCGTTTATAGATCGTTCCTTTATCCGATTCTAATTTTAATAAATACAATCCGTTAGCCAAATTTTCGAAATCAACAATTAAATCAGCGTCGTCATTAGAGAATTGTGACACTATTAACTGACCATGCATATTGTAAATTTCTACTTTAATTATTACTTTAGTATTAGTAATGAATAATTTATCGATTACTGGATTTGGGTATATTTCTAGACCTTCCAACTCGAAATTTTTCGTACTCAACAAAGCAGAATCTGTAGATATACGAAAACTATTGGTTATCCGTCTTCCTGTAAAAGCATTTTCCATACTAACATATATTGTTTCAGGATCTTCTGTGTTTGTGTATGCTTCAGGATTAGAAATTGCATTAACACCAGTTTCAGCGTCAAGTAGTGTAAGATAATAGTTAAAATTAAAAGTATAAATTGAAGTATCAACACTTCCCAGCATTAGCGTTTCGTTATCCCGTAAATTAAAAACAGAAGAACCGTTATTATCGGTATCTTCAACAACCACATCCCCTGGTTCTTGCTCCATAATAGGAATAGCTCCAAATGAATTCTTCTTCACAAATAATGCACTATCATAACTAGAGTCTGATGCATCTGCTACAACTATTTTAAAACTATAATTATCGCCAATAACTAAATCACCCGTGAGTTCGAACACTTCCGTTTGACCATTAAAATTTATAGGAGAGTCTGCTGGAAGAATATAATCTGGATTAGCAGGAACATTAGTCACCTCGTAATTATAACGATGAAAATAAGCTTCGTTTTCAGGTGAACAACTGGTGTTGGCGCCACCACGGACATTGAGTATCGAAATTGGGGTTGTTGTATTAGGTACTAAAGCTAGATTCACTGAAACCCCAGTGTTTAGATTAGTTAGAATAACTGCAAATGTATCAGCATACGAGCATTCAAACACACCATACTCTTCAGACACCATTAAAAAATCGAAACTAATAGATTCAACCTGTGCTAAAAAATCAAACTGAATAACCGACGCGTTAAAAGATGTTGAAACCCCAGTTATCATTTCCAAATCTGAATCTCCGAGCCAATTACTTGTTCCTTCGCTTAATACACTTGTATTTCCTCCAGGAATAGACAAGACATTCCCTGTACTTAAAACTATACCTTGAGCAAAAGCTATGTCCGCTCCATTAGCCGTAAACGTTGCGACCCCATTTACCTCACCAAAATCTACACCTGTACTAACAACTAAGTTAGACATTGGAAAGTTTGGATTACCAACCAACTCATCTTGTATAAGCTGTTGCGTCGTATTTATATCATCTATGGTTAATTGAGAAAAGGAGTAATTACAAATAATTAAGAAAATAAAAAGTATCTTTTTTTTCATAGCTGTTTAGTTAAGATTTTAAAGGTAACAAAATGTACTTTCATTATCTTTGCAAATAATAAATTAATCACAATAAGATTCTTAAATGACTGCGACTTTTCTATTTTATATCATTATTTCTTTATTAATTATCAGTTTTATAATCGATAAAGTGCTGGACGCTTTAAACGCCAAACATTATAATGATGCCATTCCAGCGGTATTAAGCGATGTTTATGACGACGACGAATACAATAAATCGCAACGTTATAAGAAAACCAATTATAGCTTCGGCTTACTAACCTCTTCATTTTCGCTAGTACTTACCCTAGCCTTTTTCTTTTTAGATGGCTTTGCGTATGTAGATTCTTTAGCTAAACAATGGACCGATAACCCCATAATAATCACCCTTATTTTCTTTGGAATTATTATGTTGGGTAGCGATATTTTAACCACACCTTTCTCTTATTATAAAACCTTTGTAATTGAAGAATGTTTTGGGTTTAACAAAACAACTAAGCTTACCTTTATAGTCGATAAGCTAAAAGGTTGGTTCATGCTCATTATTGTGGGTGGCGGTATTTTAGCACTTCTTACGTGGTTTTATCAAACAACAGAACAGTTGTTTTGGATTTATGCCTGGCTATTAATCACGGTCTTTACGCTATTTACTAATTTGTTTTATTCGCGTTTAATTGTGCCAATATTCAATAAGCAATCACCATTAGTAGACGGTGATTTACGCACACAGATTTCTAATTACGCCAAAACAGTAGGTTTCAATCTTGATAAAATATTTGTTATCGACGGCTCTAAACGAAGCACTAAAGCCAATGCTTATTTTTCAGGATTTGGAAGTCAGAAGCAAGTGACGCTTTACGATACACTAATTAACGATTTAGACCCTGAAGAAATCGTAGCTGTTTTAGCACACGAAGTCGGGCATTATAAGAAAAAACATATCATTTTTAATCTATTTGCCTCCATAGTGCTTACAGGTATTACCTTATATATTATGTCTTTGCTAATTTCAAATCCGTTATTGTCTGACGCTTTAGGAGTCGCTACGCCGAGTTTTCATATTGGATTAATCGCTTTTGGTATTTTATACAGTCCGATTTCGGAACTCACCAGTTTAATAATGAATTGGTTTTCTAGAGTGTTTGAATATCAAGCAGACAATTTTGCGAAAAACACTTATAAAGCCGAACCTTTAATAAGCGGACTTAAAAAATTATCTAAAAACAGCTTAAGTAATTTAACACCGCATCCTGCGTATGTGTTTATGCATTACACGCACCCAACGTTATTGGAACGCATCAATAATTTGAGGAAAAGGTAGACACCTCCATAAAATGAAACTATATAGTTGAGCTTAGTCAAAACTAATTCATTTAATATATTTATATTTCAACAATTAAAAAAACCTAAGCATTGAAAATAATTAATTTTATTAAGGAAGAAAAGGTATTTACCGCAATAATCCTACTCTCTCTAATTTCGTCATTACGTTCTTTGATTACGCCTCCATTTGGAGATGAATTAACTTATTTGAAACTTGCAGACAATATATTAAAGGGCAAATACTATCTAATTAATAATCCTTCCACTGTCACCCCTATTATCCCCCTTATAATTGCCTTTTTTAAAATTAATGCATATCCAATGCTAGGGTTTGCATTAGCCAAAATTTTTCATATAATATTGACAATTTTTGGATTTAGATACTTGTATTTATTCTTAGCAAAACAACAACTTAATCATCGTATTATAGTAGCTATAATTGCGCTAACTGCTGTAAACCCTATAGCAATAAGTAATTTTGGAAGTTTGTACCCAGAAGCTATACTGTTTTTTTGCTTTTGGGGTGTTATTTATTACTCGGTCAGTGAATATAAGATTAACAACTTAGTCAAAATGTTATTTTTGTTTCTAATGCTATCTATGACAAGGTATTTATATCTTGTTTTGGGTTTAATTGTAGTTTTTAATTTTTATAAATTTTACAAATCAAATAGCCTGCAACATACGTACAAGCTTTTAATGTACACTGCAATATTAATGACACCTATATTGTTTTGGGCTAAATACGTATACAGTATTGAACAAAATAACTTGTCAGAAATAAGTTATTTCAATCGATTTAAGACAGATAACCAACTACTTTATAATATTAAATCTGGATTAGGAATTATTAAACATCACGAAGTTAGCCGAATAAATGGAATACCCGCTTTTATTTCTCTTTTCATACCAATCACAGGGTTCCGACATTATTTGCTAAGTATAATTTTGCTTTTGACTATATCTTTTGGATACTTCAGGAAGAATAATTCAATCGGAGTTAAAATATTAATTTCAGCCCTATCACTAACTATGTTAGGTCTTATATTTGCAGGAACAGGTTTTAGTAGGTATTGGTTAATTTTACTACCAGGCTTCTTCTTAGGCTTTTATTATTCAGCAAAACAAATGGGAATAAAAAACAAAGTATTTATTTATACTTCTCAAATTGTATGTTTCATATATATTGTTAATGAACTAAGACTTGATTTATTGATTATAAATAAACATCTATAATTCTATTTTGAATATATGATATCAAAAAAAATAATTATATATATGCCCGCTCTTAATGAGGGGCTAACGATTTACGAGGTTTTAAAGTCAGTACCGAAAACCATACAAGGATTTTCGCATATAGAACTATTAGTAATTAATGATGGTAGTACAGACAATACGGAGCAAGAATCTTTAAAGGCAGAAGCCACCGTAATTAATCACAATTGTAATAAAGGTGTTGGAAACGCTTTTCAGACCGCAGTAAACTATTCTTTAAAAGTGAATGCTGATATTTTAGTAAGTATTGATTCTGATGGCCAATTTGATATCAATCAAATAGAAGAGATGATTTTACCCATTATAAGAAAGGAAGGAGATTTTTGTATTGGTAATAGATTTAACGATTCTAAACCCGAGAAAATGCCTAAAATAAAGTATTGGGGAAATCGTCAAATAAGTAGAATAGTAAGCTTCGTTGGAAACACAAAAATACAAGATGCTTCGTGTGGCTTTAGGGCCTATTCTCGTGACTGTTTACTTAGTCTAAATTTACAAGGTGGTTTTACTTATACACACGAAACTATTTTAGATTTAATAGACAAAGGGTATAGGGTTATACAAGTTCCAGTAAGTGTAAAATATTTTGAGGAGCGCATTTCAAGAATTGCTAATAATCTATTTAAATATGCTATAAATACCTCGTTAATTATATTTAAGTGTTTAAAAGACTATAAACCATTGCAGTTTTTTTTATTCATAGCATTATTCGTGTTAGGCTTAGCTTTTTTTATGGGAGGTTTTGTATTAATTCATTGGATTAGTACCGGTATAATTACGCCTTATAAAAGTTTGGGAATTATTGCCCTTTCACTTTCTGGAATGTCATTACTTTTAATTACTCTTGCTTTTGTTGCCGATATGCTTAATCGGATAAGAAACAACCAAGAAAAAATATTATACCTTATAAAAAAAGATTATTTTGAAAAAGATTGATCACTCTAGTTTAAAAGCTTCTCCAGAAACTGAAAATTTTTCTGGCAAATATGAAGACCCTAACCTTCTTTCTAAATATTTAGTAGATAATTATTTCAAATCTGTTCGAAAGCTTATTTCTAAAATTAACGACATAGAATCTTCACATGAAATAGGCTGTGGAGAAGGAAGATCAACGATGAGATTAAATAGAATGGTCTCAAAATTGTCAGCGTCGGAGTATGTAGAAAAACTATTAATTATAGCACAAAAAAACAATTCTGATACCTCTATATTTCAAGAAAGCGTATATGAACTAAAAAACGAAAAAAATAGCGTAGACTTGGTTTTTCTATTGGAAGTTTTAGAACATTTAGACTACCCCGAATTGGCACTTGAAGAAATAAAAAGAATATCAAAAAAATTTTTAATCTTAGGAGTTCCGCGAGAACCGCTTTGGCGGTTTTTAAATATCTGTAGATTTAAATATCTAAAATATCTTGGCGATACCCCTGGCCATTTAAATCATTGGTCAAAAAGGTCTTTAATTAAATTAGTAGAAAGAAGATACGGGAAAGTTATTGCTGTCGAATCGCCTCTTCCTTGGACTATTGTTTTAGCTAGAAAAACGGAATAGAAAATGCTGAAAATTAAAAAGATATTAAACCTTGAAAACAAGAAACTTTTTATTAGATATATTTTAATTAGTTTATTTAGTTACAGCGTAGTTTTTCTTGGTTTATTTTTACTTGTTGACATTTTAAATTGGAGCGAAACGATCTCCTTTTTAATAGTTTACGGTTTTACCTATGTATACCTATATCTGGTTCAACTTAAGTTTTTATTCAAAACAAAACACAACATTTCTAAATTATTACGATTTTATTTTTCTGTATTATGTTTTTACCTTATCGCAAACCTATTGTTTAATTTAGGCCTAAAATTGAATATTCACTATTTAGTATCTTCTATTTTTTCAATCGTGATTTTAATGCCTTTTAGACTCATTGTGTCTAAATTATTTGTTTTTAAAAATTAAGTGATTTTAACTCAACTCTACAACTCTAAACTATTCCACCGGAAAATCAAAGTACTGATTACGGTAGGGCTCATTTCGTAAGGTAAAATGCCACCATTCTTTAGGGTAATTTCTAAATCCATTGGCAAGCATTAGTTTTTGTAAAAGGCCACGATTTTCCAATTGTTTTTTAGCAAGTTCCGTATTGGCAACCCAAGATTCCTTACCAAAGAAATCGAAAGGCGATCCCATATCTAACTCTTCGCCAGTTTTGTTGTCTACAATTGTAATGTCCAAAGTACTACCGCTACTGTGTCTAGATTTTGAAGCAATATAACCCGCACTAAATAAATGGCGCTTGTTTACATTAGGATAAAATTGCGATTTCATTATAGTGTCATTTACCGCTTTTGCCCAACGTACAAAATGGTTTACCGCACGTTGTGGTCTATAAGAATCGTAGATTTTTAAACTTAAATCTTGTTTTCTAAGTTCTACTTGTACTTTCTGTAAAGCCATAGCAGCTTCTTTAGTTAGAATAGCTACATTTTCTATATAACCGTCCACGTTTTCGCCTACAAAATTATTATCGTAGCAATACCTAAGTTCTACTTTAATATCTGGAATACTGTTTTTAACATACACAAAACCGTCTGGCAGTTGTGCAAATGAAGTAGTTATAAATAAGACTAAAAAAAAAGTGACACTAATTTTCATGATTACTATTTTAAAGGCTAATTTAGAGAATTAAATAAAAACTTATGACTTTTCCTTGGCATCTTTACCTTATGGCGGCAGTATATATTTTTGCTGGAATTATGCATTTTATAAAACCTAAAGCGTATTTACGTATTATGCCACGCTATATACCAAAACCAAAATTAATGGTGCGTTTAAGTGGTATTGCCGAAATACTTCTAGGCGTTGGCTTGTGCATTCCTGCGCTTAAAAAGCTTTCTATTTACGGCATTATGGCGATGCTGGCCCTATTTTTATTAGTTCATTTTTATATGCTTTCAGGCGAAAAAGCGTCGGCAGGAATTCCAAAATGGATTTTAATTTTACGTCTTCCGCTTCAATTCGGATTAATGTATTGGGCGTATTGGTACCTTCAATTTTAAAACAGATGTTGTTTCCTTCAGAAGAAATACGGCTTAATTTACCAGATGCCGAAATTAGTTATTTTCCTAACTTTTTTAGTGCAACTGAAGCACAACAATATTACCATTCCATATTAAATACGACCCATTGGCAGCACGATGACATCACTGTTTTTGGTAAAACACATAAACAACCGCGCCTAACGGCTCTATTCGCATTGAACAATAATTCGTTAAAATACTCCAATATTACGATGCACCCTTCGACATTTACACCAACTTTAAAAGAGATTAAATCAAAAATAGAAAGGGTTTGCAATATTAAATTTACTACGTGTTTGGCTAATTTATATCGCGACGGAGAAGATAGTAACGGCTGGCATGCCGATAATGAAAAACAATTGGGTAGAAATCCGGTAATTGCATCGGTAACTTTTGGCCAGCCCCGGTTTTTTCATTTAAAACATAGAACTCATAAAGAGTTACGACATAAATTACTGTTAGAAAATGGCAGTTTGTTGTTAATGCAAGGTGAAACACAACACCACTGGTTACATCAAATAGCGAAAACAAAACGAAAGATAAACCCGAGAATAAACTTGACTTTCAGAGTGCTTGAATAGCCTAAAATTGAAAAAAACTGAGATCCCTCAACCTCAGTTTTTCTTTATTTACAATTTTTATTCTGATTAGATTTAGGGCCTAAATAGTATTTAAAATTGTAAACATCAATTAATTAATCCATTGAACTAACCTTTGTATTATTAGTACACTTCGAAAATATAACTAATCCTTAAGATTAACGATTAAACCCCTTAAATTTCGATGAAATACACTTTATTTTAACATTAACCGATTAAAAGCGCTTTTAATCGTTATATAATAGTTTCTAATTAAAGTTTACACCGTTATTTCTAACCTAATTATACTTAAATTTGTGTATTAACGCATCGATTTAAAAACAAAATTATACTATTTCAAACTTTAATTTTTCAGCTATGAAAATTCAATTCATCCTTCTATTCTTACTTATTAGTAATGTTGTAATGGCACAAGATAACACGAACCTTTCCGAAGAAATTATTATAAATGAGTTTATTGAAGGGACTTTGTTAGTGCCCAATGCTATAGAAAAACCAAATTTGGTTATTATTATCGCCGGATCTGGCCCTACGGACAGAGATGGGAATCAGAATTTTCTAAAAAATAATGCTTTAAAAAAATTAGCCGTTGGTTTATCGAATAGAAATATTGCCACATTTCGTTACGACAAACGCGTTGTAACCCAAATAAAAAAAGGCAAGATCGACAAGAATATACTTTTTAAAGATTTTATAACTGATGCTATTTCAGTTTTAGATTACTTTAAAAACGAAGCGCGTTTTAACCACATTTATGTTGCAGGCCATAGTCAAGGCAGCTTAGTGGGTTTAGTCGCCGCCAAAGACAAAGCCGATGGTTTTATATCGCTAGCTGGCGCTGGGCAAAGTATAGATGGCGTTATCCTAGAACAAATCACCAAAACGGCACCAATGTTTACCGAAGAGGCCGAGAAGACTTTTGTAGTATTAAGAGAAGGCAAAACTACCGATGAGTACCCGAAGGCCTTAGAAGCCCTTTTTAATAAAGGTGTACAGCCTTTTATTTCGAATTGGATGAGCTATAATCCACAAACCGAGATACAAAAATTAAACATTCCTATTCTAATTATAAACGGAACTAAAGATTTACAAGTTACAGAAGCGGAAGCAGAACTTTTACACCTAGCTGCACCACAATCTAAACTACACATTATTGAGAATATGAATCACGTTTTAGTCACTATTGAAGGGGGTACTTTAGAAAATTCTAAATCGTATAACGAATCTGCACGTGCTTTATCGCCAGAGATTTTTGAAGCTATTATTAGTTTTATAAAATAGAAAAAGCACCCTAAAAAGGATGCTTTTTCATACTAACCAACCAAAAATATGATAATTACGACTCGTATTTTAAAGTAACCACACTCTTAAATAGTCGACATACGCAATTACATAAAACAATATTTCAATCTTCGTGCCAAAAGCGAGCAACGTGCTTTTATCGCTTGTTTTTTTAGAAACATTTAACAAAAGGCGACAGCTTTAATAGTACTTATTACATTGTGTCTGTTATAGAACTAATTTTGACAGCCTTTCAGGTACACATACTACAAATCGTTACGTTTAGTTTTTATCGCTTTTTAAAGCAGAAAGGAGTCTTTTTTTTAAGGAAGAAATTCGCTATTTTGCGAGAAATTAAAACTAAAACATGGAAAACACGTTACCAATTAGCAACGATGCTATAGTCTTTGGAATTTTAATGCTATGTCTAGGTGTTGTTTTTTATACCGAAAACTTAAAGAATAAATTCTGGACCTCCTTTTACAAGTTCGTTCCAGCACTTTTAATGTGTTACTTATTACCTGCCGTTTTCAATTCTTTAGGAATTATATCGGCCGATACGTCGCAGACCTACTTTATTGCTAGTCGTTATTTGTTACCTGCCTCTTTAGTTTTATTTACCATAAGTATCGATTTAAAGGCAATCTTTAATTTAGGCCCTAAAGCCTTAATAATGTTCTTAACAGGAACTTTTGGTATTATCATTGGCGGCCCCTTAGCCATTTTATTAATTTCTACATTTTCCCCAGAAACAGTAGGAGGTGCTGGTTTCGATGCCGTTTGGCGTGGATTGTCAACCTTAGCAGGAAGCTGGATAGGTGGTGGTGCAAACCAAGCCGCAATGTTAGAAATTTATGAGTACAATCAAGAATTATATGGGGGAATGGTATTGGTAGATATCGTCGTCGCAAATATCTGGATGGCCATTTTATTATTAGGAATTGGTAAACGTAAAAAAATTGATAAATGGTTAAAAGCTGACAACTCGGCTATTGATACTTTACAGGAAAAAGTTCAGAATTTATCTGACAAGATAACGCGAAATCCTACCCTAACCGATCTTATGGTTATTTTATCTATTGCTTTTGTAGCCGTAGGTATTGCGCATTTAGGGTCCGATTTAATTTCTGGGTACTTAAATAATAATTTCGAATCGGTAAGTGATCCTAAAAGTGCTTTGTCCTCATTTGGAAGTGGTTTCTTTTGGTTAATTTCTATTGCCACCATTATTGGTGTAATACTGTCCTTTACAAAAGTAAAAAAATACGAAGGTGCTGGTGCCAGTAAAATCGGGAGTGTTTTTATCTATGTGCTAGTCGCTACTATTGGAATGAAAATGGACTTAGGAAAAATATTTGAAAACCCGGGATTAATCTTTATTGGTATCGTTTGGATGGCCATACACGCCGGCCTTTTAATTTTAGTCGCTAAATTAATAAAAGCACCTTACTTTTTCTTGGCTGTTGGTAGTCAAGCCAATGTTGGTGGCGCAGCATCGGCTCCAGTTGTAGCAGCTGCTTTCCACCCTTCGCTAGCATCTGTTGGTGCTCTTTTAGCCGTTTTTGGTTACGTTGTGGGAACCTATGGCGCACTATTGTGTACCGAATTAATGAGAATCGTCGCTACACAATAATTATTAATTAATTTTTTAGCATATTTGCGCTCTATAAAAAACACTATACTATAATGCGAAAACTAATAGCACTGTTAAGTTTAAGTTTACTATTTAACTGCGGAAACTCTAACGATTCACTTGTTGTAAAAGGCCAGATTAAAGGCTTGAAAAAAGGAACAATATATTTAAAGAAAGCTACCGATTCTACGCTAGTGACCTTAGATTCTGTAACCGTGAACGGAGAAACTCCTTTTGAATTAAAAAGCAATATTGATGAACCACAAATTCACTTTTTATATCTAGATAAGAACGATGCAAAGGAAGACCGAATTTCATTTTTCGCAGACAAAGGCGTTTCTGAAATACAAACGACCTTAAAAAACTTTGCTTACGACGCGGAAATAAAAGGCTCTAAGCAACAAGATATTTTAAATGATTATTTAGTGATGATGTCTAAGTTTAATAATAAAAGTTTAGAATTAATTAAAGAGAATTTTGATGCTCTAAGAGTAAACGACACGATTTTAGCTACAGAAAAAGAGATGGCTTTTAACAGCCTTAAGCGACGAAAGTATTTATACACCACTAACTTTGCCTTAAACCATAAAAACAGCGAAGTAGCGCCTTATTTAGCGCTGACTGAGTTGTACGATGCTAATATTAAATTGCTAGACACCATTAATAACGCATTAAACAAAGCAGTAAAAACATCGTTGTATGGTAAAAACTTACAACAGTTTATAGATAGAATTAAAACGGAAGAATAATAGCTTTAAACGCTTTCCAAAACATAAAAAGCTTCACTAATTATAGTGAAGCTTTTTTTATGGATTGCATTTAGTGTTGTTCTATAATATTTTAAAATAGGCGACCATAAATCATCTTACAATTAACCGTCCTAACGCAACCGAAAATTGTTTGGATAGTCTATATCTATTTCAAATTTTAACTATGCCATAGCGCATATAAAAGGCCATCACTTTATATTGTCTTTCGGCAACTCTATTGGCTGCAGGCTACATTAACCTAAAGCGTAAAACTGTACCTAAAAAGTAGATTTAAAAAGTATTAAAATTGTCCCCTCGAGCGCAGTCCAGAGGTTACTTATAAAGTTCTAAATAGAAAAGAGTTGCTAATGCCCCAAGCGTAGGCTTGATTTTATAATGAGTGCATTCGCAGGCTTTACGTGCATTAAGAATTAGATTGAATTCTCTATTCCGGATGTTTGAAAATCTCGGACATCTCTACACACCTCTTTTAAGAATGATCATGTATAAAGTGTAAACTAGTAGTATTGGAAATAGCAATTACGAAGTGATACAACAGATTTCTTGAAATTTGATCCATTTGATCTTTGTTTAACACGAGGATTGGTAAAGAATGGTATTTAACACGGCTTTTAACGGTAGGTATAAAACCAAAAAAACCACTCTAAAAAAGAGTGGTTTAACTTTGAGCCGATGGAGGGACTCGAACCCACGACCTGCTGATTACAAATCAGCTGCTCTAGCCAGCTGAGCTACATCGGCAAAGCGAGTGCAAATATAGTATTGAATTTCATACCTGCAAACTTTTTAGGTAGAAATTTACCCTAAATTATTAATCTTTTCTATTAACGCACGACCCTTTTCTTCAAGTTCTGTGTTAATCGCCTTAAAATGAGCTTTTTTGTCCTCAACTTTTCTATCATTAACTTTTTCAATTAATTCATCGAAAGTTATGATTGCCTCATCAATAACTGCTTCACTAGCTTTTGGGTCTTTTTCTGTATTAGTATATTGCCATACATAAACTGCTTCGATAATATCTCCTAATACGTAGTTTATATCTTTTTTAAGGTCTCTCTTGTTTGCCATAATATTCTTTAATTTAATTTGAGTGCAAAATTACACATAAACTTCTAATAGTTTACCTTTTTTCGAGGTAATTTCATATTCTAAAAGTGCTGCTGGTAATAAAACGGTTTCTCCTTTTATTATTTGGGTTGTTTCCTGGTTATAAGTAATGGTGGCTTCACCATCTACACACATATACACTATAAATGAATCGAACGTATTTATTTTATTTATCGTTTCAGCTTCCAAATGAATGTAATTAGTTGTAAAATAGCTACAACTTACAATCTTGTGTGTCTCATTTTTTGTTTTGGAATACGATAATTTAAAATCATTTTTCATACTAAAATCGATGGCTCCTAAGGCCCACTGGGTATGTAATTCTCTTTTGTTTCCTTGGTCGTCTACTCTGTCCCAATCGTAAATACGATACGTGATATCGCTAGTTTGTTGTATTTCTGCGACCATAACTCCCGCTCCAATAGCGTGAATACGTCCCACTCCAATAAAGTAGGCATCTCCTTCTTCTACGTTTTCAGTATTAAGAATTTGTGTGAGTGTTTTTTCCTCTACATGTTTTTGATACACCGCTTTATCTACCTGTTGATTAAAGCCAACGATTAGATTAGATCCTTTATTTGCTTGTAAAACATACCACATTTCTGTTTTACCGAAAGAATTATGGCGCTTGGTAGCTAAAGCATCATTGGGATGAAGCTGAATGGATAAATCCGTTTTGGCATCTATAAACTTAATTAATAGCGGAAATTTCTCTCCAAAATCTTTATAGTTCTTAGCTCCTACTAAATCTTCTTTTAACAAATCTTGAAGACTGTTTAAAGATGTCCCCTTGAACGCCCCGTTACTTACAATAGAAGTATCGTCTTTTACACCACTAATCTCCCAGCTTTCTCCAATATTCGGAAGATCACTTTCTCTATTAAGAAGTGTTTTTAATTTTGTACCACCCCAAATTTTTTCTTTTAAAATAGGAGTGAATTTAAGCGGATAAAGGGTCTGCTCCATAATAAGGATTATTGACCAGCGTAACTAACAAAGTTACGGGGCGTCTCGTAAAGTGTGACTTCTAAGTCTAAGCCTTCTTTAAGTTTGTTTTTTATTTTATTGTAAATTACGACCACAATATTTTCTGCCGTAGGTATTAATTCTTTAAATTCTGGGACATCTAAATTAAGATTTTTATGATCGAAAGCGTCTTCAACTTCCGCCTTAATGATATCTTTCAACGTTTTAATGTCTATAACATAGCCGGTTTCCGTATCAATATCTCCTGTAACGCTAGCTATTAAATCGTAGTTATGACCGTGGAAATTAGGATTATTACACAAACCAAAAACAGCGTCATTTTTTTCGTCTGTCCAGTCTTTTCTATATAATCTATGCGCCGCATTAAAGTGCGCTTTTCTACTTACTGTTACTCTCATCATTAATATTTATAAATTCGTAAAATTTATCAAAAATAATTTTAAACCAAGCCGTATACACCTCAGGATTATTTTTCATATCCATTTTAACATCTTCTAAAAGCATCCATTTATAAGCCTCTACTTCCTCTGGATTTATTAGTGGTTCGCCATTAAAACGCCCTATCATAATATGATCGTATTCGTGCTCTGTTAATCCATTTTCAAACGGTGCTTTGTAAATAAAAGACGTTCGTTCTTCGAGCTCTGTTACAAACCCCATTTCTTCCTGCAAACGCCGTTTTCCTGCTTCTAAATTACTTTCTCCTTCCCGTTGGTGACTGCAACACGTATTGGTCCATAATCCTGGTGTATGGTATTTTGATAGCGCCCGTTGTTGAATCATTAATTCGTTCTTATCATTAAAAACGAAAACAGAAAAGGCGCGATGTAGTAGTGCTTTTTCATGGGCTTCCATTTTTGGCATTAAACCAATTTGTTCGTCTTTTTCATTAACTAAAATCACCTTTTCTTCTAGCATATCAATTTTTAAATGGTTTTTTTCAAATTTACAAAATAGCCTTTATTAAATGCCCTTTTTAATTAATTTTTAAGCTTTGCGCTTTATAACAAAAAAGCACCTCCACTACGAAGATGCTCTTTTGTTATATAAATAGGTAAAACAGTTATTAATTCCCCGAAATAACAAACATACTTCTCCGGTTTTTTTGATGTTCTTCCTCTCCACATTCAACTGTGCTCGTGCAGGCATTGACCAATTGGTTTTCACCGTAACCTTTTCCTGAAATTCGCTTATTAGAAATATCTCCATTTTTAATAATCCATTGTTTTGTCGCCTCGTTTCTCCTATCAGATAGCGCCATATTATAGGTTCTATTTCCTCGAGAATCGGTGTGCGATCGCACGTCTAATTTTACATTTGGGAATGCTTTTAAATATCTAATGACTTTCTGCAGTTCTTTTTCGGCATCGGGACGAATATTAGATTTATCGAAATCGAAATAAATGGGGTCTAAATCTAATAATTGGGTTAAATCGGTTCCCACTGGAGCAACGTCTTCTTTTACTAAAGGAAAATTCGGAGTTAGATTTAATGCTAAAGTTATATCATTACTATTATTTGGTTCTATCATATAAACTAACGACGTCGACGCGTAACCTTCTTTGCTTGCTACCGCTTTGTACTTATCTTCTCTACAATTAGAGTTGTAATTAAACGTTCCGTTTTTATCTGTTATAAATCTATAAACCTCTTTATCTGTTTCTAAATTATAGACCACAATTTTGGCCCCAGAAATTTCTTTATTAATTCTATTATCTACAAGAATTCCTGAAATTAATTGGTTACACTCATTTCTTCTGAATTTATAAATATCGTCATCTCCTTTTCCTTTTAATCGATTTGAAGTTAGATATCCTGTGTTTTTAAACTCATCTATAATAAATTCAAAGTCGTCACGAGAGCTATTAATGGTTTTTCCTAAGTTTAAAACCTGCGGGTTTTCACTTTCAATATTGGTATAAAATAGATCTAACCCCCCTAAACCTAAATGACCATCTGATGAAAAATATAATGTACCATTATTACTCACAAAGGGAAAGTTTTCACGGCCTTCTGTATTAATTCTATCGCCTAAATTTATCGGCTCTCCATACGTACCATCGGTATTAACATCTACCATATATAAATCTGATTTCCCCAAGGACCCGGCCATATCGGACGCAAAATATAGTGTGTTCTCATCTAGACTCAACGCTGGATGTGCGACATTGTAATTATCATTATTAAAAGGAAGACTTACAATATCTCCCCATTCACCATCTTTAAAAGTAGCTTTAAAAATTTTAAGTCCGTTAACCTTATCATCACTTTTACTAGTTTTTCCTTTGAAATAATTATTTCTCGTGAAATATATCGTCTTTCCATCTTTTGTAAAAGACGTTGATGATTCGTGATATTTCGTATTTATTTTATTTGAAAAAGGTGCTGCAACAGATGAAGAATCGGCTTTATAAAATAAATCTAAGAACGGTTGTTCATTCCACTTGTATAATTTCCCTTCGCCTCTAGAGGAAGCGAATACAATCCCATTATTATAATACGATGTTCCAAAATCTGAATACTTTGTGTTTGTTGACAGATTTTCGACACTAAAATTTCCTGATAATTTATCGATTGTTGTTAAATAATCTGGAGAATTTGAAAACATAATGGCGCGTGAATCAGTAGGGTTTAACACCGCAAACTTTTTCATATACTTATTTCCCATTTCGTATTTACCAATAGCCTTTAAGCTCATAGCGTATCTATAATAGTACTCTGTATCACTATCAGCATCGGTTTTAAGTAATAAATCATACCATTTTGATGCCTCAATCATATCTGCGTTAAAATAGTATGCATTACCTAATTTTGCTAATACTTGCGGACTTTCTACTCCGTCTTCTACATATTTAGTTAGATTTTGAATGACCTTTTTATAGGATAGATTATTGTAATCTCTATCGACTTTAGAATTAATGACATCTTGTTCTTGCGCTATTACAGAGTTGAAACTAAGCAATACCGTTAGTATAAGTAGTTGTATTTTATTTTTCATCATAATATTTTAATTCTGTTGTTAGAAGAATCTTGGCGATAATATTCTAGAGTTTTTAAATAATTCAAATCTTAAAAAGAATTCAAACGATCCTTTTTCGTATTTCGTTTTACCTAAATCTGTTACTTCTTTATCGTAAGCAATACCTAACATTAAATCTTCAGTTAATTGATATCCCAATAAACAACTAAAAGCGGCGCTCCACCTGTAAGCAACACCTAAAGACAACTTATCTCTTAATAGTGCATTTACAGATAAGTCTGCTTGTAATGGCGCACCTTTTACACCTTTAAATAAAATGGCTGGTTTTAATTTTAAATCCGGATTCACATCAAAGACATAGCCACTAATTAAATAATAATGAATACTCTCTGCTGCTGTGGAATAAATTTGTTCATCGTTATTTCCAAAATGTTCAGTTTCTAATAAATTAGGAGCAGATAGCCCTAAATACCATTTGTCGCCTCCACGATAATATAAACCAACACCAACATTAGGAGAAAATTTATTTTCGATATTAGATCTTAACAGCACATCACTAGGGTTGTATTGATTAAGTTTTGTATAATCGACATCTAAAAAATGGCCACCCGCTTTTATTCCGAAAGATAAGCGACCATCGTATGATGTATTAACGGTATAGGAAAAATCAATATCGAAATACGTTTCTTGAGTTGGTCCTATTTTATCATTTACAATTGAGGCTCCCAACCCTAAACGGCCGTCGTAATCTAAAGGTGAATGAACATTAAAAGTTTGAGTGCTTGGAGCTCCATCTAGACCAACCCATTGCGATCTGTGTAAAAGTAAAGCACTTAACGTTTCTCTCTGTCCTGCATAGGCTGGATTTACACTCATAGTATTATACATATATTGTGTAAACTGAGCATCTTGCTGTGCATTGGCTTCGGTTAAAAAACTAAGGCTTGTAAGAAGTACAAAAATTAATAATCTGTTTTTCATTATTCTAAAATTATAATTATAAGAGACACTATTAAATCACCTCCTTTTTAGTTTTTTATTATCGTTGAATGTATAGATATCCCGCTTTAGACTTGTTATCGCCCGTGGCATCGTTTGTATATTTAAGGATGTAGAAGTACGTTCCAATTGGTAGTTGATTCTCTTTCGAAATAGTTACTCTTCCGTTAGATTCTCCTGTAAAATAATTTCCATTTTGACCATAACTACTTGTTTCATATACAATAACTCCCCATCTGTTATATATTTCAAGCGTATTGTTTGGGTATAACTCTAAATTTCTAATAACAAGCACATCATTGTCACCATCTCCATTAGGTGTTATAACATTAAATACTTCGATACCGTCTTCTTCAGTCGGATTTCCATTATTAACTTCTAAATAATCAGGTAATCCGTTTCCATTACTATCAACTGCGTCACCACCAAATCCAATACCGTCACCATTAGGATCTGCTCCTTCTAAGATTGTAGGGATACCATCACCATCATCATCTGGGTCTAAATAATCTGGTGTACCATCTCCGTCTGTATCATTATCTATAGGATTTCCATTACCGTTTGGATCTACAGAACCGTCTGTTACATCTACATTAGTATAATCTTCATTGATCGTATCTACCCCATCATTATCATCGTCCGAGTCTAAATAGTTAGGTATGCCGTCGCCATCTGTATCACCGTTAGGTAATTCTTCGCCGTTAGGCACATTATCTTGGTCACAATCGCCGTTACTCCATTCTTGAGATTGTGCAACCGTAACGTCTTCAAGATAAAAATCACACGGATCAAATACATTAGTTGAGTTACCACCATTAATAGGATTTAATTCATCACCGTTGATTACACCGTCTCCATCACAGTCAAGACTATTCCAAAATGTTAAATCTGCATTCGCATCTTGATTTGCGATAACTAAGTCACAAGGATCTACAGGATCTGTACCGTCCGCTATTTCTGTTCCATTAGTTACCCCATCGTTATCACAGTCTGCATCTAAGTAATTTGAGTTCACAGGTTCTGTAATATCTTCAAAGTTGAAATCACATTCATCGTTTGGATCGGTGCCATTGGCTACCTCTGTGCCGTCAAGAACGCCATCACCATCAGTATCTGGATTTGTTGGATCTGTACCGTCTGGTGTATTTGGGTCGCCATCGGGACCGTTGATTTCTTCAGCATCCATTAAGCCATCATTATCACAATCCGTCGTTGCCGTGATTGGTAAGGTAATATCTTCGATGTTATAATCACATGGATCGTTTGGATCGGTGCCGTTTGCTACTTCTGTGCCATCAAGTACCCCGTCGCCATCTGTGTCTGGTTCTGGCGCTACCGTAATGGTTACCGTAGTTGTTTCTGTGGTGGTGGTTCCATCGGGATTGTTTACTGTAACTGTATACTCGTAACTATCCGTACCATTAAAGTCTGCATTTGGAGTGTATGTAATTGTTCCGTCAGAGTTGATTACTACAGCTCCATTCGCTGGAGTCGTTGTATTGGTAACGGTATAATCTGTTCCATAGACTCCTGTAAACGTATCATTTGCTAACACATCCGTTGTCACTGCCGTGTCTTCTGGCGTGGTATCTGTATCGGCTACAATATCCGCAACTGGCGTTACCATAACGGTTACCGTCGCTGTTTCTGTGGTTGTACTCCCATCAGGGTTGGTTACCGTTACGGTGTAATTAAACGTATCCGTTCCGTTAAAGTCAGGGTCTGGTGTGTACGTTACTGTGCCGTCAGGGTTGATCACTACAGTTCCGTTTGCTGGGTCTGTTGCATCTGTTACTTCTATTGTACTTGATGGATCGAACGTATCATTATCTAAGACATCAATAGCAACTGCTGTATCCTCATCCGTTGTTGCTGTGTCATCATTTGCATCATCGCTTGGGTTCACCGTTACCGTTACCGTCGCTGTTTCTGTGGTTGTACTTCCATCAGGGTTGGTTACCGTTACAGTGTAATTAAACGTATCCGTTCCGTTAAAGTCAGGGTCTGGTGTGTAGGTTACTGTTCCGTCAGGATTAATAACTACAGTTCCGTTTGCTGGGTCTGTTGCATCTGTTACTTCTATTGTACTTGATGAATCGAACGTATCATTATCTAAGACATCAATAGCAACTGCTGTATCCTCATCCGTTGTTACTGTGTCGTCATTTGCATCATCGCTTGGGTTCACCGTTACCGTTACTGTTGCTGTTTCTGTGGTTGTACTCCCATCAGGGTTGGTTACCGTTACGGTGTAATTAAACGTATCCGTTCCGTTAAAGTCAGGGTCTGGTGTGTAGGTTACTGTGCCGTCAGCATTTATAACTACAGTTCCGTTTGCTGGGTCTGTTGCATTTGTTACTTCATAGTCCGTTCCGTAAACTCCTTGGAAGCCATCATTATCTAAGACATCTACAGTTACTGCTGTGTCTTCTGGCGTAGTATTTGTATCGGCTACAATATCTGCAACTGGCGTTACCGTAATGGTTTGGTTGGCTGTAGCTGTAGCTGTACCATCAGTAATGACATATGCAAAGGTCTCCGTACCATTGTAATTATCACTCGGTGTGAACGTAATAATACCTGCTGCATCTATATTCACTGTTCCATTTGGAGTCGTGATAACTTGCTCTGTTCCTGGTGTTAATAAAGTTCCATTTATAGAAACAATGCTTAAAATATCACCATCAATATCACTATCTAAATCTAATGGTGTTAATATTACTGTACTTTCTTCTGAAACGGTATAATTATCGTCTACTGCTACTGGTGCATCATTTACTGG
>NZ_VSKN01000015.1:0-67220 GCF_008086185.1 Bizionia gelidisalsuginis | reverse complement strand
ACCGATGATAGATTACATAAACAAAATACAAACTTCGATTTGGTGAACCGCCGTATACGAGACCCGTACGTACGGTGGTGTGAGAGGCGCACTGGCAATCATTCGATTGTCAGCCGTCTACTCGATTGTATGCCGTTTTTTTTTATTCTTTTTTCGCCTCAAACTTCGGAACAAAATAATTTAAGCAATACAGCATTGCTCCATAAGTGAAAATGAGCGTAGGCATATTGGTGTTAAACCCTAAGTCAAATTCTGGAATACCGAATAATTCTCTAAAAGATTTTGTAGCAATTAATAGCATAAAAACTATACCATAAGCGAAAATAGAAATGATTGCAATTCTATTTTTTGTAGTTCTAATAATTCCTTTTTTTGCTTCTTCTCTAAAGAAATACCATAAAGCACCAATACTAAATAAGGCTTCTATTAAAATGGCTAAATAGGGGTTAGAAGCATACAATCCAAGACCAGCCTCCATTGTGTCTGCCCCAAAAATGTGGTGCATATGACCAGAAAAGAAATCTAAAATAAAATGGATTGATACTAAAGCAACACTTACTAAGCCTATTTTGTTACTTTTAAATAGAAATTTACCAATTAAGAAAATAATTGCCAACCAAAATAATTGAGGTAACAAATCGTGACTATACAACATATCCACTACCATATTACTTAAAGTAGCATCAAAAGCATCAGTTGGGTTGGTAGGTTCAAGCCCTAGGTAATGGAATACAAACCATAAAAAATCTTGCAATTGCGAGATAATTAAAAAATAAAGTAATGTTCCTTTTGGGAACTTTTGTTTGGCTATTAATGCGGTTGTAAAATGTCCTGCTAACATAATTCTTGTTTAAATTTTGTATTTTTGCTATTGAATTGAAAGCAAAAGTAATAGTTACTATCGAATTAATAGTAATAATCTATAAAAAATGAAAAAAGAATTTCGTTCTGGCTGTCCAATCTCTTCTGCATTAGATATTGTAGGTGATAAATGGTCTTTGTTAATTATTCGAGATATGTTAATTAAACATAAAAAGACGTTCAAAGAAATATCAGATTCGGACGAAAGGATTGCTCCAAGTATTTTGTCTGCACGATTAAAATTATTGGAATCTTATAAATTAATATCCAGAACAAAAATACCTGAAAATAAAAAAGAGAATATTTATTTGTTAACAGAAAAAGGAATTCGATTAACTCCAATAATCATTGAATTCAGTTTGTGGGGCGATACTAATATGCGAGAATTTAACAAAATAGATGATATAGAAGGTTTGAATTCAGATAAGTCTTATGTTATTCAATCAGTTCAAGATAGTTATAATTCTATGTTGCTCAATTTCCGATAATGTTGCTCTCAAATGGCATACAACGTTGTTGTGTATGATTAGTTGTGTGTTTCAAGCAGTGAATTTACTAAATAAAGCACGAACGGCGAAATTCCGAAGGAATTTCCCAAGTGAGCTATAACCAGCAATTAATTATACACGGTGTTAGCTTTTAGTGCTTTTCTTTCCAATTAATTTCTCGTTAATATTCTGTTTTCAATTGCCTTTTTAATTCCGCATTTTATGTTCTATTTAACTCGATTTTCATTCCGCAAACTTGCTCAAATTCCGCAATATTTTTAATTCAGATTTCTAGTAAACAATTCCGCAATTTGCTAAATTCCGCTTTTCAATTCAGATGTCGATTCCACAAGCGAGCTAAAAATTCCGATGCGATTTTTATTCTGCATTTGAGTGAGAATTCAGATTTTTATTTTTCCAATAATTAATGTAAAGCTTTCCTGTTGCTATTGTTGAACCTATCATTAAAAAGTAAATCATAACATACTTTTTTTGAAAAAAACTTTCAGTAAATAAATCAGTCGTGCTTAATGTTAATAATAATATTCCTACAAACCACAATAAAGTAAATAAAATCAAATTCTTTATCGATGGGTTTTTTATGAAATTTCTTTTAACTGTTTCCATTTTTTTATTTTTTATTTTCTGTTTTATAATTCCGATTTCGCAAACTTGCTAATGCATTAAAGCTAACTTAGTTATATGAACACTTTATTACCCTATTCTATAACAAAATAGCTGGATATGGATGCTTTTTAAGCTTTTCTATAATCCATATACTGGAGGTAATAAAGCAATCAAGCCATAAATATAACCTATTATTTTCTTACAAATAGTCGAAAGGGTTTTTAATTTCTATTAAGTTAGTCGACGATACGTGCGTGTATATCATTGTGGTCTTCGGGCTGTTGTGTCCTAATAATTCTTGTATGTAGCGTAAGTCTACCCCGCTTTCTAATAAATGAGTGGCAAAACTATGACGCAAGGTGTGGAGTGTCGTATATTTTTTAATTTCAGTTTTGGCTACCGATTGTTTTAAAACCTGTCTAGCACTTACCTGCGAGTAGGGCGTGCCACCGCGGCCTTCAAATAAATAGTGCTGCGGATCGTAATGTTTAATGTAAGTGTGTAGTAATGGAATCAAATTTAGAGAAAGTAAAGTGTAGCGATCCTTTTTGCCCTTAGCGGCTTTTATATGTATCAGTCCGCGGCCGTAGTCTATATCGTTTAGATGCAAGCTCAATGCTTCACCTATGCGTAATCCGGCCGAATACACCAAACTAAGTAACGTTTTATGCTTTAAGTTTTTGGTGACTTCAAAGAGCGTCTTTACTTCGTGTTTGCTTAAAATATTGGGGAGCTTTTTGTCTTTGCTAGGCCGCTCAATGTCTATAATATCGACAGTACCGTGTATAAACGATACATAATGCTTAATGCCAGTTATGCATTGGTTTTGGTACGAGATCGACTTGTTAGGAGCCACAATAAAATCGTAATTAAACTGCTCCACACTTCGCGTCGTAATAGTGGTAATATGCTTTAAACTTAAATACCTTAAAAAAAAAGCAGTGACCTCGCAATAGGTGTTCACCGTATTATCACTAAACCGTTTTTGATATAACCACTTTTTATAACCCTCTAGTTTTAAAAGTTGCGTTTCAGATAAAGCAGGGAGCGGTGGCGCTTTCTTAACAGCAAGTGGTGTTGGTTTTATCGCTGTCGCTTTAGGCTTTAAATCACTATAATCAACAAAAAAATGTTGCAACCTTAAATAGTCAAACAACTTGTTTAAGGCTGTTCTATTATAATACACGTAATACTTTTGTTCCAAAGCGCTCCAATGGCTATCGGTATAGTTTTTTATGTACTGTTCCACAATGGGGCACGGCGTAAACTGTAACGCAATACAATTGTTATCATCAAGGCGAAGCTTTTTTAGAGTAATAGAGGTCGGTTTTTGCATAGAAAAATTGATTAACCTCTAAATCTACCTAAAAATATTTTTAATTCCTAATGTGCTTCTAGCCAGTTTATTCCAGTATCCAAATCAACGTCCAACGGAACCTCTAACGTAAAAGCCTGTTCCATCTCTGTTTTAATTAGCATTTTCATAGCCTCCAATTCAGGTTTGTAAATATCAAAAACCAATTCATCATGTACCTGTAACAACATTTTAGATTTGTAGTTTCCTACTTCCAAGGCATTATAAATGGCAATCATAGCGATTTTAATAATGTCGGCTGCACTCCCTTGTATCGGCGCGTTTACAGCATTCCGTTCGGCGCCACCACGCACAACACCATTTCTAGAATTAATGTCTTTTAGATAGCGACGGCGCCCTAAAACAGTCTGCACGTAGCCATTGTCGCGTGCAAAATCTACTTGCGCGCTCATATACGTTTTTAGCTTGGGGTAGGTTTCATAATACGTCTCAATAAGCTCCTTAGCTTCACTTCGCGATAAATTAGTCTGATTGCTCAGTCCAAAGGCCGAAACCCCGTAAATAATTCCAAAATTAACCGTTTTAGCATTGCTTCGTTGTTCTCTAGTAACGTCGCTTAACGGCACATTAAAGACTTGTGCTGCTGTGCTTGCGTGTATATCCTCGCCGTTCTTAAAAGCAGTAATCATTGTTTCTTCTTTACTCAACGCCGCAATAATTCTAAGTTCAATCTGCGAATAATCGGCCGCCAATAAAATGTAATCAGCATTGCGCGGTATAAACGCTTTCCGCACTTGTCGGCCGCGCTCGGTACGAATAGGAATATTCTGTAAATTCGGGTTATTGCTACTCAATCTTCCGGTAGCAGCAACCGTTTGCATATAATCGGTATGCACACGTCCAGTAGTGGGCTCTATCTGCGTTGGTAACGCATCAATATACGTGCTTTTTAATTTCGATAGTCCGCGATAATCCAAAATATCCTGTATAATCTCGTGGTCTTTCGCTAAATACGATAAAATGTCTTCCGAAGTCGCGTATTGCCCCGTTTTCGTTTTCTTAGGCTTATCAACTAGTTTTAGGTTTTCAAATAAAACAATTCCCAATTGCTTAGGCGAGGCAATATTAAAAGTCTCGCCAGCAACGTCATAAATTTTAGCTTCCAAAATTTTAATATCCGTATCCAAATCGGCCGATAATGACGTTAAGAAATCGGCATCAAGATTAATACCTTCCAATTCCATAGCGGCCAAAACGCGAAGCAGTGGGATCTCAATATCATTAAATAAATGCTCAATATTAGCACTCCCTAATTCGGTTTCAAAATGCTGTTTTAGTTGTAACGTAATATCGGCATCCTCGACCGCATACTCCGTTTGTGCCTCTAAAGGCACATCGCGCATAGACAGCTGGTTTTTGCCTTTCTTACCTATAAGTTCTGTAATAGAAACCGGGGTGTAATTTAAATACGTCTCGGCCAAAACATCCATATTATGGCGCATATCCGGGTTTATTAAATAATGCGCTAACATCGTATCGAATAATTTTCCCTGTACTTTTATGGCGTATTTGTCAAGTACTTTTATATCATATTTTAAATTCTGCCCTACCTTTTCAATGTGCTCAGCTTCAAAAAACGGACGTATTAATTCTACAACCGCTTGTGCTGCCTCTTGGTTCGCCGGTACCGGTAAATAGAAGCCTTTGCCAACTTCCCAAGAGAATGCTATCCCCACCAACGTCGCCGTTAACGGGTTTAGTCCTGTGGTCTCCGTATCGAAACACACACAGGTTTGCGCCATTACGTTCTTTATAAATAAGTCCGTTGCCATTCCTGGTGCCACACTTTGGTAAAAATGCGAAGTCGTAGCTATCGTTTGTCGCGAAAAAGTGTTGGGTAGCGCTTCCGCAGAAGTGCTCGCGGTACCAAATAAATTAAATTGTCCGGCACCAGCCAAGTCACTAGCACTAGCTGTTTTCTTAGATTCCGGTACCGCTGTCGCAGCTCCGCTTTCGGTAGTTTCAACCGTAAAGGTCTTAACAAAATTATCTATTAAACGTCTAAACTCTAACTCCTGAAAAATCTCAGTAACCTTTGGTATATTAGGTGCCGATAATTCAAAATCTTTAGCATTAAAAGTTACCGGCACATCTAGCATAATAGTCGCCAGTTTCTTAGAGAGTATCCCCAATTCTTTATTGGCTTCAATTTTCTCCTTCATCTTACCTTTTAGCTCGTGGGTATGGGCCAAAAGATTTTCCATACTACCATATTGGGCTAAAAACTTCTTAGCCGTTTTTTCGCCAACCCCTGGTAACCCCGGAATATTGTCAGACGCATCACCCATCATTCCCAAAAAGTCAATCACCTGTAACGGGTCTTCAACTTCAAATTTCTTTTGTATTTCCGGTATGCCCCACGTTTCATAACCGCCACCAAAAACAGGCCGGTACATAAAAATGTTTTCGCTTACTAATTGCGCGAAATCTTTATCGGGGGTCACCATAAACGTCGTAAATCCTTCCTTTTCTGCTTGCTTAGAGAGGGTGCCAATAACATCATCAGCCTCAAAACCTTCTTTTACCATTATAGGTATATGCATCGCCTTTAAGATGTCCATAATATAAGGTATTGCTGTTTTTATGGCTTCGGGTGTCGCGTCTCGGTTCGCTTTGTACGCTTCAAAAAGTTCCACACGGTCGGCACTACCGCCTTTGTCAAAACACACCGCTAAATGGTCTGGTCGTTCGCGTTTTATAACATCTAACAATGAATTCATAAAACCCATAATGGCCGACGTGTCCACGCCTTTAGAATTTATTCTGGGGTTTTTTATAAAAGCATAATAGCCTCTAAAAATTAAAGCATAAGCATCGACTAAAAAAACGCGTTTTTGTTCTGACATGATAAAGTGTTTGTAAAACATCAAAACTACAAAAAAGTAAGCGGTTAAATACCCTTTATTAATTGGCAATTTTAAAAGACTCTGTAGTCTTTAGCACCCTAGTTTTTTTAAAAAACAATGGGTAACGGTCGGCCTAATTATATTACCTATTAAATCTTTAACAGTTTAATAAGAGACTCGCAACTGTAAAACGCTTAATTTTAACACATAATACACTTCTGTTTATGATGCTGCGCTGGATTATTTTTATAATCATTTACCTAATTATAGATTATTACGCTTTTCAAGCGGTTAAAACCATTACCAAAAAAAAAGGGGTATACTGGTTGTATTGGGTGATTAGTACATTGGTAATTAGTAATTTATTTTATCAAATGATTATAAATGCCAATGATACCGTACGCGTTTTAACACCCCTAAAAAGTTACGCCTTTGGGTTTATGCTTAGTGTTTTTGTACCGAAATTAATATTAATCTTCTTTCTCTTTGGTGAAGATATTTTAAGAGTACCACACGCTATTTACAATTATTTTGTAAGTACCAAAGTAGTCGATGCTAGTTTTATGGTGTCGCGTAGAAAATTTATAAGCTATATCGCCTTAGGGTTAGCTGCTCTGCCTTTTGGTGCATTGCTATACGGTATGTATAAAGGGAAATATAATTTTAAAGTCTTAACTTATACCTTAACCTTTAGCGATTTACCGGCCGCTTTCGATGGCTATAAAATAACGCAAATTAGCGATATCCATTCCGGAAGTTTCGATAATCACGAAAAAATAGAATACGCCGTTAACCTTATTAACGAACAAAAAAGTGATGCTATTTTATTTACCGGTGATTTGGTAAATAACTTCGCCGCCGAAATGAAACCTTGGAAAAACACCTTCGGTAAGCTGCATGCTAAAGATGGCGTGTACTCAGTATTAGGAAATCACGATTATGGTGATTATGTCGAATGGTCTTCCGAAGAAAAGAAAACAGAAAACCTTGATGAACTAATCGCTATTCAAAAAGAAATGGGCTTCGATATTATGTTAAACGAAAGCCGCTTTATAGAACGCGGTGGCGAACGTATTGCACTAGTGGGCGTAGAGAATTGGGGTAAAGGGGGTTTTAAAAAAGCAGGCGACTTACAAAAAGCAAGTGAATTACTAGATCCTAACGATTTTAAAATACTGCTTAGCCACGATCCATCGCATTGGGAGGCGAAAGTGGTAGACCATGCGTATCAGTATCATTTAACGCTTAGCGGACATACCCACGGAATGCAATTCGGAATAGAAATTCCGGGCTGGTTTAAATGGAGTCCCGTAAGTTGGAGGTACAACCAATGGGCAGGAATTTATAAGCAAAAAGAACAGTATATTAATGTAAACCGCGGATTTGGATATCTAGCTTATCCTGGAAGAGTAGGTATATGGCCAGAAATCACCGTTATCGAACTTAAAAAACAAACGGAAGTTACGTAACTAGCAATCGGTTATTAAAAATTGTGTATTTTTATAATTATAGAATCGCATAACCCGAAACAGATTGTAATTAGGTAACTTAATACATTATTTTATTGTAATCTGAAATTTTAATGAACACAAACACAAATGTCTAAATTTGGAGAATTAATAGATGTCGAGATACCGGTGCTGTTAGATTTTTATACAGAATGGAACGAACAATCTACGGCAATGCATCCGGTTTTAAGGGATGTTGCAGCGGCACTTGGTGACAAAGCCAAAGTTATAAAAATTGATGTCGATAAAAACAAAGAACTCTCTGATGCGCTTAGAGTAAAAGGTTTGCCAACACTTATCATTTATAAAGATGGTGAAATGAAATGGCGCCACAGTGGCGAACAAGATGCGAATACGTTAATTGGTATCGTACACCAATTTATGTAGTGGGTTTACTAAAAGAAATGGCTTTAAAGGTATAGCCTAATCCCGAAAAATGCTTGAGTACTTCTGGCAAAGCATACATCATATTCTTAGACGCTTTTATACTGTCATGAAACACAATGATATTACCGTCTGCAGTGTTTTTAAGTGCGTTATTAAGGCATTGCTCTGGGCTTAAATAATCTTCCCAATCGAAAGTAATAACACTCCACATAATAATTTTATAGCCTAAGGCTCTCAAGGCTTTGCTCTGCCTAGGTGTTATTTGTCCGTAAGGTGGTCTAAATAACGGGGGTTGTGCCGTGTGCGGTGTAATAGCATCAATAGCGCTTTGTGCTTTTAAAGTGTTTTCAATATAATTTTTAGTTCCTGTATTCCAACCGCGTAAATGGTTATAAGTGTGGTTGCCAATGGCGTGCCCATCGTTTAATACGCGCTTAAAAACAGCAGGGTGTTTTTCTACATTGTCGCCAATGCAGAAAAAAGTCGCTTTAGCATTATAGCGTTTTAGAACATCCAAAACCCAGGGCGTAATCTCTGGGTTAGGGCCGTCGTCGAACGTAAGATAAATCACTTTACTATGAGACGAAAAATCCCAAACATAGTTTGGGAAAATTCGTTTTATAAAGGAAGGTATTTTTACGGGTACTAGTCTCACAAGTGTCTTGATTATTCTGGTAATTTAATACTATCTAATAAAGGGATGCTGCTGTCTCTAGAAATTAAATCTCTTTCCTCTTTTACCGGCGTATTAATCTGCTCTTCAACGCCATATAAACTGCTAAATAGGTTTACATAGTTGTTAAAAATAGTAAATTCCTTTTCGGCAAAGGTCTCATCGTGTTGTATTACCGTTTTAATTAAAGCATTATAACGTTCAATATCCGTATAAATTTCAACGATATTTTTCTCTTGATTCTCTCGTGTTAATTCGCTGTAATACTTTAAGTTTTCCTGATATTTTTCGGCAACATCGGTAAATAACTGCTGCGCTTTGCTTTTTGCGCCAACCACATAATAGGCGCCAATATAAGGCTCTAAAAGGGTATAATAACCAAATTTATCAACCGGCATATTAATCATAGCAATGTCTGCGATTTCTTCAGCTTTAACCAATTTATCTTCATTGATTAATGTTTCTATTAAGCGCGCTAAATTACCACGGTAAGAAATAGAGTTTTTACGAGTCTCTGGGTCGTGGTAAATGTCACCACCGCTATTTCCCCAGCCCCAGTTCTTTACTTTGTTATACATAAAATCACTATCTACACGTCCCATATCGAAAGGGTTAGCGCGTTTAACAGGCGTTTTAATCGGTACTAATTTGTAAACCATACCATCTAGCTGTAAGTAGTCTTTCATCCAGATATAATCATCTTCTCCAAAAGCACCACCAGTAAAGTAAATAGGGCGTTTCCATTCGTTATTAGCCACGATGTCTAACATTAATAAACGCTGCTTGTAAAGGGCGTTGCCATCCAGTTTAATATCGATATAGGGTACAATCTCATCGGCATCTTTTTCTTTTACAATGCCATATTTTAAAACATTCTCCTTGTTTACTGGAACTCTTATGTTTTCCACAGGGAAGTAATTGGTGCTTTTTAATTGCTCAGGATAACGGCTTAAATCTTCACCTTGTAATTCTAAAATTCTACGGTATTTTGTTTTAGGATTATCGCTAGATACAAAAGCGATAAAATCTTTAATCAACAACGTGTCTTTATTGTACGTACGTTTGTATTCTTCGGTATTAGGATCGTAGTACTTTAAGCTCTTCATTACATAATCTCGGGTGCCATATCTGTACTGGTCGTGCGTTAATGATGATGGAATAGGTTCACTCTCGTACGCTTGACGCTTCATCTGGTCGATATACCAATCCGTCTGAAATAAACTTGTGTTTATAATTCGCACATCGGTTCTATAACCTTCAATTTCTTGAGCGTACCAGAGCGCAAACGTATCGTTATCTCCAATGGTGAATAGAATTCCATTTTCTCCACAGGAATCTAAATACTTTTTAGCCATAGAATTGGCGGTGTATTTTCCTGAGCGGTCATGGTCATCCCAGTTATTAGAAATTAAAACAGTAGGGACTAATAATAAACAGACTAAAGTGACTGCCGGAGCGAGCATCGGACTATTAATACGGGTGCGTAACGCATTAAAAATTGCGAAAACGCCAAAACCAATCCACATAGCAAACACATAAAACGAACCAACGACCGAGTAGTCTCGCTCTCTAGGTTCAAACGGCCTGACGTTGGTGTACACTTGTATCGCTATTCCGGTAAAGAGGAAAAACACCAAGAGTATCCAAAAGAGTTTCTTGTCTCTATTGAATAAGAAAAACAAGCCGATTAATCCTAAAATAAACGGAAGGAAATAATAAGTGTTTCTTGCTTTGTTATTTTTTACATCACTAGGTAAATGATCTTGCGACTGGCCAAGAAGCCAAGCATCAAAACCATTAATACCACTTAACCAGTTTCCGTGATTGTCGTAACGCCCTTGTATATCATCTTGCCTTCCGGTAAAATTCCACATAAAATACCTCCAGTACATATACCCTAGTTGGTATTGAAATAAATAAGAGATATTACTTGCTAACGACGGCTTTTCGATGTCTAAATATTTTTGCCCAAATTGCTTTAAGAACACATGGTAATCTTCATAATCCACATTGCCTTTGGCAACTTCATTTTTAAACTGTGTAATGTAAGCAACGTCTTGCTTAAGGCTTTCGTTTAAATAGACTGAGAGTTGATCGCCATACACAGACATAAACTGGTCGTATTCAGTTTCAGTTAATTCGCCATTTTGGTATTTAACGATGAACGTGCTTATTTTTTGTTCTGAAAACGGATCGATAACAAATTCAGGTTTTAAGTCGAAATTTAAAAACCCCGTAAATATTAAATAATTCTCGGCATTTTCGCCACTCCACATACGCGGTAAAATGGCAGCTTGTTCAGAATTGAAATTTTGTTTGGCATTTTTATACGCGTTAACCACTACGTATTTTCCTGTAGCTTCGTTTTTCTCGTACTTAGGTTTGTCGTCTATGTAAGGTTCCTTTTTATCTAATCCTGTATATTGCTCTGTAAATAACGGCCCATAAAATAAATGCGTTTCTGGATACTGTTCTAAATTATAGTACGCCAATAGTTCTCTAGCACTCGACGGGTTGTTCTCATTAATAACAACGTTGGCATTGGCACGAATAGGGAGCATAATCCAGGTTGAAAACCCGATAACCACAAACGTAATACATAAGATACCTGTGTTGATATTGACGTAGTTTTTCTGGCGCGTATACCGCAAACTAAAGTAAATAGCAGCTACTAATAAAATACCGGCAATGATAGATCCCGAGTTAAATGGTAAACCTACAGTATTCACAAAGAATATTTCTATAACACTAAAAAAGCGTAAAATATTTGGTGCTAATAGTTTAAATATAAATAACAAAATAGCCACCGATACTACATTGGCAACTATAAAATTAAGCGGTGTTATCGTTTTGTAGTTTTTGAAATAATAAATCAGCCCCAAAACAGGAATGGTTAAGAGCCCCATAAAGTGCACTCCAAACGAGAGCCCGATAACAAAGGCGATAAGTATTAACCAGCGGTTACCTCTGGGCTTATCCATATCCATTTCCCAGCGTAATCCCAAATAGAATAAAATAGCCATAATTAAAGTGGCCATCGCGTACACTTCAGTTTCTACGGCATTATACCAGAATGAATCGGTAAATGCAAAAGATAAACTGCCCACAAGAGCACTTCCTAATATTGCAATAGCGGTTCCTTTAGTAAAGATTTCCGATTTTATTAGCTTCGGAAGTAGTATCGTAAGACTCCAAAACATAAATAATATAGTAAACGCACTAGAAACAGCACTTAGCATATTCATCATTAATCCTACTTGAGAGGGCTCTAAAGCAAAGGTAGAGAAGGTCGCTCCAAGCATCTGGAACAGTGGTGCTCCCGGTGGATGGCCAACCTGAAGTTTCGCAGAGGTTAAGATGTATTCTCCTGCATCCCAATAACTAACAGTAGGTTCTACAGTTAAACTGTATGTGATTAATGCAATTAAAAAAGCGAGCCAACCAATAATGTTGTTCCACTTTTTAAAGGTGATTGAGGTCATATTTTAAATTATAATATTAAACTGTGGCGAATTTAGTAATAATAATAAAAAGACACTAATCATTTGGGGAGTCTTAACGCAGAACCTTTAAAACACGATGAAATGCTTGTAATGAGTAGGTTAACGATAGGGGGCGAAAAAAAGATGTATTTTTGATGAAAATTTATTGATAAATGTTTGCGTAAATAAAAGTTTGTCTTAAATTTGCAGCAATGTTAGAAACACTGGCCTATGGTGTAACTGGCAACACGTCGGTTTTTGGTACCGAAGAGTCTAGGTTCGAGCCCTAGTAGGCCAACAGACAAATCCTAATTCTTTTATAGAATTAGGATTTTTTGTTTTCAGTCCTTTTTTTCTTAATTTTTGAAGTGCTAAAAAGGGATCATTCCTAAATGTTGTTTTGATCCAAATTCTATTTGAATAACAGTACAGTACTCCAAATCATATACTTGGAGTTAAGAAGTAGATTTTAAAAAAGGGTTTAGATTGGTCTCTTCGAGCGCCGTCGAGAGGTTACTTATAAAGTGACAAATAGAAAAGAATAGCTAACCGCGACAAGCCTAGGCTTTAGTGACTCTTTAGCGCCCTTGGAGGGGTGCACCGCCCCTTTAGAATTAGAATGAATGCTCTGCCGGGATATTTGGAAATTCGAACGCCTACACACAGATACACAGCTTTTGAGAATGCTGTGGAGTGCGTAAAAAAGAAAAGGATAAATAGCGTTAACACCTTACATCTAAATTATATCCCTCACTCAAAAAAAAGCACGATAAGTAAAGGTGTTTTGAAAAGCAACGCGATAAAGGCTGTCGTATCCCAAAGCCATGAATTCTTAATTCTCACTACGCCTTTTAGCGATACCCTATAGATGGTGTATGGATGCCCTATGGATACCCTATGGATAATGTATGAGGAGTGTATGGTTAAAAAGCGTTTAAAACAGCCTTTTTAAAAGTTAAGACAGTAAACTTAGTCGTATTAAATCTTAAAAGTAATTACGGGTCTTTTTGCGTGGTTCACTAAGTCCTCACTAATACTGCCATTTAAAAAGTGCGAGATCCCTTGTCGGCCGTGCGTGCTAATTCCAATCAAATCGGCATTAATAATTTGCGAGAAATTTAAAATGCCTTTCTCTACGCTCTCGTCATTATAGATGTTAGTTGTAAAATTCTCGAATGTATTACCTTCAATAAATTCTCGTATTCTTACTTTGGCAGTAGCGGTAGTTGTAAAATTCCCCATAGTATTCACCATAAGTAAGTGGATTTTAGCATTAAAAAGTTCGGCAAGTTTAATGGCTTGTTTGTAGGTGTCTTTATTATCATTTTTAAAATCTGATGCAAAAACAAACTCTTCAATAGTAAAATTAATATGTTCGTTTTTAATCACAAGAACAGGAACATCGGAGGTTCTTACAATTTTTTCTGCGGTCGATCCAATAAACATTTCTTTTAAACCATCTGCCCCGTGAGATCCCATAATGATTAAATCAATACTGTTTTTTTTACACGTTTCTAAAATACCTTGAGAAATTTCTTTAAAATCAACAGTATGCGTAATCGAGAGAGATTGTAAATAGTCTTTTTCTAAAAGATCTTCAAATTTTTTCTGAGCTAATTTCATGAAATAGACAGCTTCTGGGAGCTCGGTTGGCGTGCCTAACTCACTAATTTGTTGGAGTGGTAAATCTAGTAGATGCAGAAGTAAAAGCTCACAATCGTGTTTTTTTGCGAGCTGAGCAGCCACCTTTAATGCGTTTTCTGCTTCCGGTGAAAAGTCGGTAGGAACAAGTATTTTTTTCATAAAAGAGGTTGTTTTAGTTGTTTTTCTAAAGTTAACTATAAAATTTGATATTTCAATAATTATGTAAATCAATATAATTGTGTATATTTGCACCGTTGTAATAAAAAAAGAAAGCGAGGGGACGGAGAGTCCCCTCTTTTTATACTTAAGAATGTTTGTAGCAAAAGTCAAAGAATTATTAGAAAACGGACTATTAGAAAGAGAAGATCTTTTTCTAATAGATCTTACCATTTCGGGAGATAACGAGGTTACTATTATTATCGATGGAGATCAAGGCGTTAAGGTAGAAGATTGTATCTTTGTTAGCCGCGCAATCGAACATAATATTGATAGTGAAGAATACGATTTTTCTTTAGAAGTCGCTTCAGCAGGGGCAACAACACCTTTAAAATTGCCAAGACAATACAAGAAAAATATTGGACGCGAAATAGAGGTGAGAACAGCAACTGAAACGATTACTGCAAAGTTAGTTTCTGCTTCAGAGGAAGCAATAGAGTTAGAATGGAAAGCAAGAGAACCTAAACCTATAGGAAAAGGTAAAGTTACCGTTCAGAAAAAAGCAAATATTGTCTATGATAACATATTAGAGGCAAAAGTGATGATAAAATTTTAATTCAATAAGAGTTATGGAAAATCTTGCATTAATTGAATCGTTTTCGGAGTTTAAAGACGATAAATTAATCGACCGTGTTACATTAATGGCTATTTTAGAAGATGTTTTTAGAAATGCCTTAAAAAAGAAATTTGGAGATGATGATAATTTTGATATCATTATAAATCCAGATAAGGGAGATTTAGAAATATGGAGAAATAGAATCGTGGTAGCAGACGGAGAAGTGGAAGAGCCCAACCAGGAAATTTCATTATCTGAAGCGCGTAAAATTGAACCAGATTTTGAAGTAGGTGAAGATGTGTCTGAAGAAGTAAAATTAATAGATCTTGGTCGTCGTTCTATTTTAGCATTACGCCAAAATTTAATTTCGAAAATTCAAGAACACGATAACACTAATATCTACAAGCAATTTAAGGATTTAGAAGGATCTTTATATAGTGCAGAGGTACACCATATTCGTCACCGTGCCGTTATTTTATTAGACGACGAGGGCAACGAAATTATATTACCAAAAGAAAAACAAATTCCTTCAGATTTTTTCAGAAAAGGAGATAATGTAAGAGGGATTATTGATAGTGTAGAATTAAAAGGGAACAAACCGTCCATTATAATGTCGCGTACTTCTCCTAAATTCTTAGAAAAATTATTTGAAGCTGAAATTCCAGAAGTATTTGATGGTTTAATTACCATTCAAAATGTAGTGCGAATTCCAGGTGAAAAAGCAAAAGTTGCGGTAGATTCTTACGATGATAGAATAGATCCTGTTGGCGCTTGTGTGGGTATGAAAGGATCTAGAATTCACGGTATTGTTCGCGAATTAGGAAACGAAAATATCGATGTAATTAATTATACAACAAACTTACAGTTATACATTACGAGAGCATTAAGCCCGGCACGTGTAACATCTATTAAAATAGACGAGGAAAATAAAAGAGCAGAAGCGATTTTAAAACCCGAAGAGGTAAGTAAAGCAATTGGTCGTGGCGGTCACAACATCCGTTTAGCAGGCCAATTAACAGGTTACGAAATTGATGTCTTTAGAGAAGGTGCAGAAGAAGATGTGGAATTAAGAGAATTCTCAGATGAAATTGAAGGCTGGATCATCTCCGAATTTAGCAAAGCAGGTTTGGATACAGCGAAAAGCATATTAGAACAAGATGTTGAAGATTTAATAAAAAGAACAGATCTGGAAGAGGAGACAATTCTGGATGTTATTAGAATTCTTAAGGAAGAATTCGAAGATTAACATATATTTGAGTAAAATTAAAGGTTAAAGGCAATTTATGGCTGAAACGATTAGATTAAATAAAGTATTACGTGAGCTTAACATCTCGTTAGATCGTGCCGTAGAATTTTTGAATTCTAAAGGTATCGAGATCGAGAAGCGTCCAACAACGAAAATATCTCAAGACACTTATAACGTGCTTTCAGGTGAGTTTCAAACAGATGCGAGCAAAAAAGTAAAATCTCAAGAAGTTAGTGAAGCTAAGCAGAAAGAAAAGGACGATTTGCGTTTAAAACGTGAAAAAGAATTGGAAGCTAAGCAGAAAGAAGATGAAGAGAGAGAACGCGCTAGAAAGCAAGAGGTTGTTAAAGCTAATAAACCCCTTTCAGGCCCTAAACAAGTAGGCAAAATCGACCTTGATCCTAAAAAGGCCAAGGAAGAATCTAAGCCAGCTGAAACTCCAAAAGTAGAGACTCCTAAAGTTGAAGCTCCTAAAGTAGAAACGCCAAAAACTGAAGCCCCTAAAAAGGAAGCGCTTAAAGTGGACGCCGAAACTAAAAAGGAACCTTCAAAACCGGAGGTTAAAACAGAGACAGCTAAACCTAAAACTACAGTGTCTAAAACAGAACCTGTAAAAACAGAAAAACCTAAAGCGACAGATAAGCCGTCTGTGGACTCTAAGGAGACTGTTAAAAAAGTAGACACGCCAACACCCGCTAAAAAAATAGAGACTATAAAAGCAGATACTCCAAAAGTAGACACTCCAAAAGCCACTAAGAAAGCAGAAACTCCGAAAGCAGAAACACCTAAAGTAGATGCTGTAAAAGAAGACGCTGAAAAACCTGGCGAGCTCGTTGAAGAAACAGTTAAAACAAAATATCAGAAACTTTCAGGGCCAAAAATTGCAGGAGAGAAAATAGATCTTTCACAATTTAAAAAGCCTAAGAAAAAGAAAGATGATAAAAAAGAGATCGATAGCGCGAACAAGAAGAAACGTCGTCGTATCTCTAAACCAGGAGATAATAAACCGGGAACGTCAACAGGAGGGAATACCAGAACTAACGACAGATTTAAAGGGAAAAAAGCGACGCCTGTACGTCGTACTACCGTTGTTAAAGAAGATCCTAGTGAAGATGATGTTAAAAAACAAGTAAGAGAAACCTTAGAGAAACTTCAGGGTAAATCTAACAAAGGTAGAGGTGCTAAATATCGTAGAAATAAAAGAGATTCACACAGAGATCAAACTGAAAAATCGCTTGAACAACTAGAAGCTGAAAGCAAAATCCTTAAAGTTACAGAGTTTGTAACCGCAAGCGAGGTCGCTATGATGATGGATGTTCCTGTAACAAAAATTATCTCTGCATGTATGTCTTTAGGTATGATGGTAACAATGAATCAACGTTTAGACGCTGAAACGTTAACTATTGTAGCCGATGAGTTTGGTTATGAAGTAGTATTTGTAACTGCCGATATTGAGGAATCCATTGTAGAGGTTCTGGACAAACCGGAAGATTTGGTTACCAGAGCACCTATTGTAACGGTAATGGGTCACGTAGATCATGGTAAAACATCGTTATTAGATTACATCCGTAAGGAAAATGTAATCGCTGGAGAATCGGGAGGAATCACACAGCATATTGGTGCGTATGGTGTAGAATTAGAAAACGGACAGAAAATCTCGTTTTTAGATACACCAGGTCACGAGGCCTTTACCGCAATGCGTGCGCGTGGAGCTCAAGTTACCGATATCGCTATTATTGTAGCTGCTGCCGATGATGATATTATGCCGCAAACTAAAGAGGCTATTGCTCACGCTCAAGCTGCAGGAGTTCCTATTGTGTTTGCCATTAATAAAATTGATAAGCCAACAGCAAATCCTGAGAAAATTAAAGAAGGATTAGCACAAATGAACCTTTTAGTTGAAGATTGGGGAGGTAAAATTCAATCGCACGATATTTCAGCTAAACAGGGAACTGGTGTTAAAGAATTATTAGAGAAAATATTACTAGAAGCAGAGATTCTAGAACTTAAAGCAAACCCGAACAAGCCAGCAGTGGGTACAGTCGTAGAAGCTTATTTAGATAAAGGACGTGGTTACGTGTCTACTATTTTAGTCCAAGCCGGTACACTTCGTATTGGAGATTATGTATTAGCAGGTAAAAATAGTGGTAAGATTAAGGCTATGCAAGACGAAAGAGGCCGTGAGGTTCTTGAGGCCGGACCATCGACACCGGTATCTATATTGGGATTAGACGGTGCTACACAAGCAGGAGATAAGTTTAGTGTTTTTGCAGATGAAAGAGAAGCCAAACAAATTGCAACTAAACGTATGCAGTTGCAACGTGAGCAAGATGTACGTACTACTAAAACATTAACGCTTGCCGAAATAGGAAGACGTATTGCTTTAGGAACGTTTAAAGAATTAAATATTATTCTTAAAGGTGATGTTGATGGATCTGTTGAAGCTTTAACCGATTCGTTCCAAAAACTATCAACCGAAGAAATACAAGTTAATATCTTACATAAAGGTGTTGGTGCCATTACAGAGAGTGATGTGTTATTAGCAACTGCTTCAGATGCTATTATTATCGGATTTAATGTAAGACCAGTGGGTAACGCTCGCGTTATTGCAGATCGTGAAGAAGTGGATATTAGAACCTATTCTATTATTTATGATGCTATCAACGATCTTAAAGATGCAATGGAAGGAATGTTATCTCCAGAATTAAAAGAGGAGATTACGGGTACTGCCGAAATTAGAGAGATCTTTAAAGTGTCTAAAGTAGGTTCAATTGCGGGTTGTATGGTAATGAATGGTAAAATATTCAGAAACTCAAGAATTCGTTTAATAAGAGATGGTGTTGTAATGCACACAGGTGGTTTAACCTCTCTAAAACGATTTAAAGACGACGCTAAAGAAGTTGCTAAAGGATACGATTGTGGTATGCAAATTAAAAATTATAACGATATCGAAGAGGGCGATACTATTGAAGCGTTCCACGAAGTTGAAGTAAAAAAGAAGTTGAGATAAACATCTACCTTTTTAAATATAATAAAAAGCATCTATTGAAAAATAGATGCTTTTTTACTTTTATGAGTTACCAGATTTTAATAGCACAAACGCAATCGCGTTGTGCGCAATCTAGCGGCTACTTATACAGTGATGTGCTGTAGTATTCAAACTTCGGGTTTATTGTTCCTGAGAACACGGGAAAGGGCCGATCACGCCGTAACGAAAAAACCGAACGGTCTATGCTATTAGTTTACATTATGGATGTTTCTAAATTGAGACGCCACTTTAACGTCGTATGTATTCTTCAACATTAAGTAGTTTTTTGTTTAGTTAGGTCTATACAGTGATTTTATGTTTCAAATAGGGAATGGATTGAAAGGTGCTGTACTGCGTTTTTGTTTATATGTTATTCTGTAATTTTTAAGATAGTATAACAGCTGTTGCTTTCGGGTACAATCAAGCCAGCCTTATAGTACAGGAGATTTTGAAGATATTATCTATTAATTTCTGTGGTATCGCAATTCAGTGTATCGCTGTATTTAAAGTATGCTATAAAATGAGAACAACCGTGTTTTGTATAAAAAAACAGATTACGGCTACCCTATTTTATGAGTGGATTTCTATACTGAAGTGTTAAATAATAAGCGAGGTGTTTTCGAGGCTGACTGAATTTTAAACGGTACGTTATAGATGAGAGTTTAATCGGTCTCTAGAATTAAAGGTTATGTAATATATACGATCAATTCTGAAATATAAAACGTAACGTCTATAAGCTTCCCTAATAAAAAAAAAGCACCTCATTTAGCGATTTAAATGAGGTGCTTTTTTATTCCTACTAAAGGGAAGTAATTATTGTTTTTTTGGGTTTAAAGGAAAGGCATTCGGAAATGTTTTTTTAATTTTAGCTAAAGCCCGGTCAGCCTCTAATCGCGATCTAAAGCTTCCTGCATAAATTTTGTAATTAGGCGTCTCGTATTTAAGCGAAGTGCTCCAATCCGTATGTGCCTGCTTAAACTTACTACGCGCACTTTCCGCTCCTTCTAAACTCCCGGAGTAGATATTAATACGGTAACGCTCATTATCACTCTCATTAGTGTTTATTTCTTTCTTTAATTCTAACAATTTTGTAATTTTGGAATCTTGATTGATCACTAATGTTCCTTCTTGCGCGTGACTGTAAAAACAGACTGATAGTGTTAATAAAATCACTAAACTGCTGTTTCTTAATGGTAATAATTTCATAGAGTTATCTTTAGGTATGCAAATGTATAGGTTATAAACGTAAAATGGATGTATTTTCTTATTTAGAATTTATCTAAATTAATAATTAAGACTTCTCTAACATTTATAAAATCGACTTTAAGTATTACTTTTGCTTAGAAATTTATAAGCGTATATTTCTTTCTGAATATGAAAAAATCGTACCAAAGTTTGGAAGATAATTTAACTAATAATATGAAACAGGTGATTCACCGTAAATTAGGACGTAACATACTAGGTTTAGGTCTAATTATTTTACTAGCATTTTCTACTTCTCTTCAGGCCCAAGATGGCGATCCAGTTGCAGGTAAGGCATTGTTTAACACGAATTGTGCAGCTTGTCATAAGTTAGACAAGAAAATGACAGGACCCGCATTGCGAAATGTCGAGGCGCGTTTAGCAGACGAAGAAGGTTTAGACCGAGAGTGGCTAAACAAATGGATACGTAACAGTGCCGGTATGGTAAATTCTGGCGATGCGTATGCCGTAAAAATTTACGAAGAATATAATGGTGCGGCAATGTCTGCATTTCCTTTGTTCTCTGATGCGGATATCGATAATATCTTAGCGTATACAGCAGAAGAGAAAAAAGAAGCACCGGTTGGTGTTACGGGAGTTGGAGCAGTAGCTGCAAACCCCCAAAATGATGGTGCTTCCAATAAGTTAATTCTTGCCGGTCTAGCATTATTGTTTTCTTTATTAGCGGGAGCGTTATTCTTAGTAAATAAAACACTACGCCGTTTTGCAGACGAAAAAGGCTTAGAATTAAATCAGAAACCAAAAAACACACCCATTTGGAAAGCTTTTCTCCAAAACCAATTTTTAGTATTGGTAACTGTGGTGTTCTTATTGTTGGCTGGAGGTTATTTTGTTTACGGTTACTTAATGCAAGTAGGAGTAAATCAAGGTTACGAACCAGTACAACCTATACATTTCTCACACAAAATACACGCCGGAGATAACGGAGTCGATTGTAAATATTGCCACTCTTCAGCAAGAGTGAGTAAGACGTCAGGTATTCCTTCTCTTAATGTATGTATGAACTGTCATAAATCTATTTACGAATATAACGGGGAAACTTCTGCTGCGTATTCTAAAGAGTTCTACGATGGAGAAATTAAAAAATTATACGACGCTGTTGGATGGGATGATGCAGAGCAAAAATATACAGGAGTAGAGAAGCCAGTAAAATGGGTTAGAATTCATAATCTTCCAGATTTTGCTTACTTTAATCACTCACAACACGTTGTCGTTGCAGGGTTAGAATGTCAAACGTGTCATGGACCTGTACAGGAAATGGAAATTATGTCTCAACACTCTCCATTAACAATGGGGTGGTGTATTAACTGTCACCGTGAAACAAAAGTAAAAGTAAAGGACAATCCTTACTATACAAAAATTCACGAACAGTTATCAAAAAAGTACGGTGTTGAGGAATTAACAGCAGCTCAAATGGGTGGATTAGAATGTGGAAAATGCCACTACTAATAAAATTAATTAAAGAAGTAAATTCAATTATATAATATGTCATCAAACAAGAAATACTGGAAAAGTGTTGAAGAGCTAAACGAAAATAGTTCTATTGTTGAGACGCTAAAACAAAACGAATTTGTTAACGAAATTCCAACTGACGAGTTTTTAGGTGATAAAGACACGTTAGAAGGTTCTTCTACAACACGTCGTGATTTCTTAAAATATGTTGGTTTTAGCACAGCAGCAGCTTCTTTAGCAGCATGCGAAGGACCAGTAATTAAGTCAATCCCTTATGTAGTTCAGCCAGAATCAATTATTCCTGGTGTTGCAAACTACTATGCTACTACAATAGCTGATGGTTTTGATTTTACAAGTGTTTTAGTTAAAACCCGAGAAGGTCGTCCAATAAAAATTGAAAACAATACATTAGCCGTAACCGATGGTGGGGCCAATGCAAGAGTTAATGCCTCTGTTTTAGGATTGTATGATAGCTTAAGGGTGAAAACACCAATGAAAGGCGAAAGCGAAATTTCTTGGTCTACTTTTACTACTGAAACTTCTCAGAAACTAAGTCAATTAGAAGGTACAGGAAAGCAAATTGTGTTATTAACACAAACCTATGCAAGTCCATCTACCAGCAAACTGATTTCAGAATTTAAAGAAAAGTATAGCAATGTAAACCATGTTGTTTACGATGCTGTTTCAGAATCTGCAGCATTAGATGCCTTTCAAGCAAAATATAACGAACGTGGTTTAGCGGGGTACGATTTTTCTTTAGCAACGACCATTGTGTCTGTTGCTGCCGATTTTCTAGGAGATTGGCAAGGTGGAGGTTTCGATGCGAGCTATGCGCAAGGTCGTGTTCCTGTAAATGGGAAAATGTCTCGCCATATTCAATTTGAGTCGGTTATGTCTCTCGCTGGAGCGAATGCAGATAAACGTGTTGGAGTAACACCAAGTCAACAAAAATTAGTTCTAGCAAAATTACATAGTTTAATCGTAGGTAGTGCTTTTTCTAAAAGTTTACCGGCGCGTGTTGAGAAAGCAGCACAGTCTGCAGCATCACAGCTTACAAAAGCGGGGAGTACTGGTGTTTTAATATCTGGTATTAACGATGTCAATGCCCAAACCGTAGTTTTAGAAATTAATGAAGCTTTAAACAGTAGAGCTTTCGATCCTAAAACACCTATTAAAACAAGACAAGGTAATGATAAAGCCGTAAAAACTTTGGTTGCCGATATGAAAGCAGGTAAGGTTGGCGCTATTATTATGAGTGGTGTTAACCCACTATATACATTGCCAAATGCAACTGATTTTGCTGAAGGTTTAAAACAAACCGATTTATCTGTAACTTTCTCTATGAAGGCAGACGAAACAGCTTCTGTAACACAGTATATTGCAGCAGCACCTCATTATTTAGAATCTTGGGGAGATGTAGAATTAAGAAAAGGCCATTATGGTTTAATTCAACCTACAATCCGTCCGTTATTCAATACAAAACAATTCCAAGACGCACTATTAATGTGGAATGGAAACGATGTGGTGTATAGCGATTATATTAAAACACTCTGGAAGGAGACTATCTTAAATGGAGCTTCTTATAACAGTGCGTTGCACGATGGTGTTTTTGTTTCTAAAGTAGCTCCAGTAACAGAGGATACGACGGCAAATATAGAAGACGCTGTTGAAACTCCTGCTAGTAATGCATCAAGTGCTTTAGCAGCATCAGTTTTGGCGAAAGGAATGGAACTTACATTGTACACTAAAATAGGAATGGGAGATGGTCAACAAGCCAATAACCCTTGGTTGCAAGAGTTTCCAGATCCTATAACTAGAACATCTTGGGATAACTATTTAACAGTATCTGCTACCGATGCTAAAACGCTTGGTTTAGTAAACCAACACGTAGCAACAGGTGGTTTAGATGGAAGTTACGCCGATATTACGGTAAACGGAACAACAGTTAAAGTACCGGTTATTATTCAACCAGGTCAAGCAACGGGTTCTGTTGGTTTAGCTTTAGGTTATGGTCGTACAGCAGGTATAAAAGACGAAATGAAAACGGGTATTAATGGATACCCACTATATAACGATTTTAATAATGTTCAATCTGTAACTGTCGCTAAAGCTGCAGGGATGCACGAGTTTGCTTGTGTACAATTACATAATACATTAATGGGTCGTGAAGATATTATTAAAGAAACGACACTAGAGATTTTCAATACTAAAGATAAAAAACATTGGAACGCTGTTCCTATGGTTTCTTTAAATCATAAAGAAACTCCAGTAACGTCTCCAGAAGTAGATTTATGGGATGAGTTTGATCGTTCTATTGGTCATCACTTTAATTTATCTATCGACTTGAACTCTTGTACGGGATGTGGGGCTTGTGTTATCGCTTGTCACGCTGAAAACAACGTGCCAGTAGTAGGTAAAGAAGAAATACGTCGTAGTCGGGATATGCACTGGTTGCGTATTGACAGATACTACTCTTCTGAAGAGACTTTTGAAGAAGATATTACTAAGAAAAACGAGTTCTCTGGACTATGGGGAGATAAAGGGTCACTATCAGGATTTGGTGAATTAGAATCTGCCGCCGATAATCCACAGGTTGTATTTCAACCCATAATGTGTCAACACTGTAACCACGCACCATGTGAAACTGTTTGTCCTGTAGCGGCAACATCTCACGGGCGTCAAGGGCAAAACCATATGGCTTATAACCGTTGTGTAGGTACACGCTATTGTGCAAATAACTGTCCATATAAAGTACGTCGTTTTAACTGGTTCTTATACAATGGTAACGATGAGTTCGATTACCATATGAATGATGACTTAGGAAGAATGGTTATTAACCCTGATGTAACTGTACGTTCAAGAGGAGTGATGGAAAAATGTTCTATGTGTATACAAAAGACACAGAAAACAATTCTAGATGCTAAGCGTGACGGGCGTGTTATAAAAGATGGTGAATTCGAAACAGCATGTTCTTCAGCTTGTAGCAGTGGAGCGATGGCCTTTGGAGACATCAATGATAAAGAAAGTAAAGTTGCAAAACTATTAGAAGACGATCGTATGTATCACTTATTGGAATATGTAGGGACTAAACCAAATGTTCAGTACCATACAAAAGTGAGAAACACATCTGAAGCTTAGAATAAATTAATTAACGAACAATTATAAAAGGATTATGGCGTCTCATTACGAAGCACCTATTAGAAGACCCTTAGTTACAGGTGAAAAATCATATCATGATGTATCTGTTGACATTGCCGCTCCCGTAGAAGGAAAAGCAAACAAACAATGGTGGATTGTCTTTTCAATCGCACTAGTGGCATTTCTTTGGGGAATTGGTTGTATTATTTACACAGTATCAACGGGAATAGGAACCTGGGGTCTAAACAAAACAGTTGGATGGGCTTGGGATATTACCAATTTCGTTTGGTGGGTAGGTATCGGTCACGCAGGAACACTAATTTCTGCAGTACTATTATTATTCCGTCAAAAATGGAGAATGGCAATTAACCGTTCGGCGGAAGCAATGACTATCTTCTCCGTAGTTCAAGCAGGTTTATTCCCAATTATACACATGGGAAGACCGTGGTTAGCGTATTGGGTATTACCTATACCAAACCAGTTTGGTTCTTTATGGGTGAATTTTAACTCACCATTACTCTGGGATGTATTTGCAATTTCAACCTATTTATCGGTGTCATTAGTATTCTGGTGGACTGGTTTACTACCTGATTTTGCAATGTTACGGGATAGAGCAGTAAGACCGTTCCAAAAGAAAATTTATAGCCTTTTAAGTTTCGGTTGGTCAGGTAGAGCAAAAGACTGGCAACGTTTTGAAGAAGTATCTTTAGTACTTGCAGGTTTGGCAACACCATTGGTTCTTTCGGTACACACGATTGTATCTTTTGATTTTGCTACGGCAGTTATTCCAGGATGGCATACAACAATTTTCCCTCCCTACTTCGTGGCAGGGGCAGTTTTCTCTGGATTTGCAATGGTAAATACACTTCTTATTATTATGAGAAAAGTATGTAACCTTGAAGATTATATTACTGTACAGCACATCGAGTTAATGAACATTGTAATTATGGTTACCGGTTCTATCGTAGGTGTAGCTTATATTACTGAGTTATTTGTAGCGTGGTATTCTGGTGTGGAATACGAACAATATGCATTCTTAAACAGAGCAACAGGGCCATACGCTTGGGCGTATTGGATGATGATGTCGTGTAACGTTTTCTCACCACAGTTTATGTGGTTTAAGAAACTAAGAACAAGTATTATGTTCTCTTTCGCAATATCTATTGTAGTAAACGTAGGGATGTGGTTTGAACGTTTTGTAATTATTGTAACATCGTTACACAGAGATTACTTACCATCATCATGGACAATGTTCTCTCCAACATTTGTAGACATAGGTATTTTTATAGGGACTATAGGATTCTTCTTTGTATTATTCCTATTATACGCTAGAACATTCCCAGTTATTGCACAAGCCGAGGTTAAGACCATTTTAAAGTCTTCTGGTGAGCGTTACAAAAAAATAAGAGAAAGAGGTGAAAGTCTTTCAGGTACTGGAGCAGATGCTAGAACATCTGGTAGTGAAATTAAACAATCAAATACAGAAAAGTAGCCTATGGAAACTTCAAGAGTAATTCACGCTATTTATACAGACGATGATGTTTTAATGGCTGCTGTTAAAAAAGTAAAAGCCGAAAGATATCATATTGAAGAGATATACACGCCGTTTCCAGTCCATGGGCTTGATAAAGCGATGGGGTTAGCACCTACACGTTTAGCAATAACAGCATTCATTTATGGATGTATTGGTTTAATAGTGGCTACCTTAATGATGAATTTTATAATGATTGAAGATTGGCCTCAAGATATTGGAGGTAAACCAAGCTTTAGTTATTTAGAAAATATGCCAGCATTTGTGCCTATTATGTTCGAACTTACTGTGTTTTTTGCAGCGCACTTAATGGTGATAACATTTTATTTAAGAAGTAAAATATGGCCGTTTAAAAAAGCTGAAAATCCAGATCCAAGAACTACAGATGACCATTTTCTTATGGAGATTCCGGTGACCGGAGATGAAAAAAAATTACAGGATTTGTTATTTGAAACTGGTGCAGTAGAAGTTAACTTAGTCAATAATACGCATTAATTATACACTATGAAAAGTATTTTTAAAATTACAATATTAGCTTTAGTTTTAGTGTCTTTTGCCTCATGTCAAAAAAACTCTAGACCAAACTATGAATTTATGCCAAATATGTATGAATCTGTTGGCTATGAAGCTTATCAAGAGTCTGATGCATTTGCAAATGGAATTGAAGCTCAACTTCCAGCAGAGGGATCCATATCAAGAGGGCATATACCTATGGATATCGACGGCACTAATGACGGCTATTTATTAGCTAAAGAAACATTAAAATCACCTTTGGATTCAACGCAAGTAGATTACTCTAGAGGAGGACCACTTTATGTTATTTATTGTGGAATTTGCCACGGTAATAAAGGCGATGGTGCTGGTAATTTGGTGAAACGTGAAAAACTGTTAGGTGTTCCAAGTTATGCCGATGTAGGAAGAGCCATAACTGAAGGAAGTATTTACCATACTGTTTATTATGGTAAGAATGCAATGGGTTCTTATGCAAACCAACTTAACGAAGAGGAACGCTGGCAAGTAGTGGCTTACGTTTTACAGTTAAAAGCAGATTTAGAAAAATAAGATTTAGATAAAGTTTATATAAAGATATGTACACATTTTCAAGTAGACTAAAAATAGCTTCTATAGCGCTAATGGTCATCGGGGCATTAGGTATTGGATTTGGGTTTATGAGTTCTCATAAATCTTTTCAGGACGTTGAAACCATGTTATCTAATGAAACAGCCCACGGGGGTGGTCATGCGTTAGAAACTAAGGCACACGTTGTTGCAGGTGATACCAATCATACTGATAATGCGCACGATGCCAACGCACACGAGGCGCTCTCAAGTGTAGAACATAAAGTAGACGAGCATAAAGAACATGTAGAGCACGTTCAACACCAAATAGCGAATAGACCGTGGTCGGCTATTTACGTTGCTGCTTTTTTCTTTATGATGATAGCCTTAGGGGTCTTAGCATTTTATGCATTACAATACGCGTCCCAAGCCGGATGGTCTCCACTATTACTTCGTGTAATGGAAGGGATAACTGCTTACCTATTGCCGGGAGCTTTAATTGTACTTCTTATTGCGGCACTGTCTCATTATATAGGGCACAACAACATCTTTATTTGGATGGATCCTGAAATGGTAAATCCAGAAAGTGATAAGTTTGATAAGCTTATAGCAGGTAAACAAGGATGGTTAAACGTACCAATGTTTCTACTTAGAGGTTTAATCTTTATTGGCGGTTGGTCGTTATACAGATACTTCTCTAGAAAATTCTCTATCGCTCAAGACCAAGCAGACGATAATAAAAACTTTAAGAAAAACTTCCGTATCTCGGCGGCATTTTTAGTGTTCTTTATCTATACGGAATCTATTACGTCTTGGGATTGGATTATGAGTGTAGATCCACACTGGTTTAGTACGTTGTTTGGCTGGTATGTGTTATCAGGAATGTTGGTTTGTGGTATCACAGTCATCGCCTTAATAACCATCTACCTTAAGTCTAAAGGATTACTGCCGCATGTAAACGATAGTCATATCCATGATTTAGCTAAATATATGTTTGGTTTTAGTATTTTTTGGGCGTACTTATGGTTTTCACAATTTATGTTAATCTGGTATTCTAATATTCCAGAAGAGGTGACGTATTTCGTAACACGAATTGAAGATTACAATTTACCATTCTTTGGAATGCTTATATTAAATTTCATATTCCCAATATTATTATTAATGAATAGTGAGTACAAACGTATTCCTTGGTTTGTCGTTATGACAGGATTAGTAATCTTAGGAGGTCATTATATAGATGTATTCAATATGATTATGCCAGCAACAGTTGGTGATAGATGGTTTATTGGTATTCCTGAAATATGTTCAATGTTATTTTTCACTGGCTTGTTTCTGTTTATTGTTTTTACAGCATTATCAAAAGCACCTTTAACGCAAAAGAGAAATCCGTACATAAAAGAAAGCGAGAATTTCCATTATTAATTATAAATTAAGTAAAGAAGAACGACAACAATGACGGCTTTATTAACAATTTTAGTTTTAGTATTTATTCTAGTTGCCATCTGGCAAATGGTTAAAATATTTGATTTAACTCAAGGTAATTCAAAAGAGGATCATAATCAAATAGCAAACGATAAGGATAATAAGTATCAAGGGTATTTAATGTTAGGCTTTTTAGTCTTCATTTATGCCATTACCATCTTTAGTTTTATCGAGTATGGAGATTTGCCATTACTCTCTAACTCGGCATCAGAACACGGTCCAGAGGTAGATAGATTAATGATTCTTTCGTTAGTTGTAATCTTCATAGTACAAGCAATAACACAATTCCTATTACACTACTTTGCGTTTAAGTATAGAGGTGAAAAGGGTAAGAAAGCATTGTTTTATGCCGATAACAATAAATTAGAAGCCATCTGGACAACTATTCCTGTAATCGTTCTAGCAGCATTAATCATTCAAGGTTTATTTACTTGGACTAACATTATGAATGTGAACCAAGAGGATGATCCATTAGTGGTTGAATTATATGCACAACAATTTAATTGGACGGTGCGATACTCTGGAAACGATAACACTTTAGGTAAGGCTAACGTAAGGTTAATCGATATCGATAAAGCAAATATTCTAGGTGTTGATGAGTCAGATCCTAATGCCCAAGATGATATTATCGCAAAGGTATTACACTTACCTGTAGGACGCCCTGTTTTAATAAAAATGCGTTCTCAAGATGTATTACACTCGGCTTTGATGCCACACTTTAGGGCTCAAATGAACTGTGTTCCTGGTATGATTACGCAATTTGGGTTTACCCCAACAGTGACTACAGATGATATGCGGGTTACACCGGAAATGATCGATAAAGTCGCCAATATTAATAGAATCAGAGCTGAAAAAAGTGAAGAGTTGATTGCGGAAGGGAAAGATGCTTTAGCGCGTTATGAGTTTGATTACTTAGTACTATGTAATAAAATTTGTGGTACCTCTCACTACAATATGCAAATGAAAATTATAGTTGAAACGCAGGAAGAGTATGATGCTTGGATTAATAGCCAAAAATTATTCAAAGACTCTTTAAATAAATAACACATAAAAATATAAAGATATTAGATTATGTCAGCACACGCAGATACTCACGCTCACGACGATCATGGTCACCATCATAAAGAAACTTTTATAACTAAGTACATCTTTAGCCAAGATCACAAAATGATCGCTAAGCAGTATTTAATTACAGGTACGCTAATGGGGATTATTGGCGTATTAATGTCAATGATGTTTCGTATACAGATCGCTTGGCCAGAAGAACCAAATGTGCTTTTTGAAGCATTACTAGGTAAATGGGCACCAGACGGTGTTATGGATGCCGATGTTTATTTAGCACTGGTAACCATACACGGTACCATTATGGTATTCTTTGTACTTACAGCCGGATTAAGTGGTACCTTTAGTAACTTATTAATTCCGTTGCAAATTGGAGCACGAGATATGGCCTCTGGATTCCTTAATATGGTGTCTTATTGGTTATTCTTTATCTCTAGTGTAATTATGCTGAGCTCTTTATTTGTAGAAGCAGGACCAGCAGCAGCAGGATGGACAATTTATCCGCCGTTAAGTGCCTTACCAATGGCGCAAGGAGGTTCTGGTTTAGGGATGACATTGTGGTTAATCTCTATGGCTATATTTATTGCCTCATCGTTATTAGGATCCTTAAACTACGTCGTTACCGTTTTAAACTTAAGAACAAAAGGAATGTCTATGACACGACTTCCACTTACCATTTGGGCGTTTTTTGTAACGGCTATTATCGGTATCGTATCGTTTCCAGTGTTATTAGCAGCTGCGCTGTTACTAATAATGGATAGAAGTTTTGGAACGTCTTTCTTTTTATCAGATATTTTCATTCAAGGAGAAGTATTGCATTACCAAGGAGGATCTCCAGTATTATTCGAGCACTTATTTTGGTTCTTAGGTCACCCAGAAGTTTATATTGTAATTTTACCAGCAATGGGAATTGTTTCAGAAATTTTAGCATCAAATTCACGTAAACCTATTTTTGGTTACCGTGCCATGATTGCTTCAATTTTAGCAATTGCATTCCTTTCAACAATTGTTTGGGGACACCATATGTTCGTTTCAGGAATGAATCCATTTTTAGGTTCTGTATTTACATTTACAACACTATTAATTGCAATTCCTTCCGCAGTAAAAGCCTTTAACTGGATTACAACTATTTGGAAGGGTAACCTCCAAATGAATCCAGCGATGCTATTCTCTATAGGTTTTGTATCTACCTTTATTACAGGTGGTCTTACAGGAATCATTTTAGGAGATAGTGCTTTAGATATCAACGTGCACGATACCTATTTTGTAATTGCGCATTTCCACTTAGTAATGGGAATCTCAGCGATCTATGGAATGTTCGCAGGTATCTACCACTGGTATCCCAAAATGTTTGGGCGTATGCTAAATAAAAAATTAGGATATATTCACTTCTGGATTACAGCAATCTGTGCGTACGGAGTTTTTTTTCCAATGCACTTTATCGGAATGGCTGGTTTGCCAAGACGTTACTATACAAACAGTAACTTCCCACTATTCGACGACTTAGCAAATGTAAACGTTGTTATTACAGTGTTTGCTTTAATTGGTGGTGTAGTACAAATAGTATATTTATATAACTTCTTTGTCAGCATATTCTACGGTGAGAAAGCAACACAAAACCCTTGGAGAGCAACTACTTTAGAGTGGACTACACCTGTAGAGCACGTACACGGTAACTGGCCAGGAGAGATACCTCATGTATACCGTTGGGCTTACGATTATAGTAAACCAGGTCACGACACAGACTTTGTCATGCAAAACGTACCCTTAAAAGAAGGTGAAGAAGAGCTTCAACATTAAACATCCTTAAAAAAGGGGTCTCAATAAGAGATTCAAAATACTGAAGCCTTTCTATTAATTTAGAAAGGCTTTTCGTTTTTTAATAAAAAAGTATAGTACACTTCGTATATTTGTTTGAATAGAGACGACGTAGGCTACAGATTTAGAAGTATCTATAGCGCTGAGTAAAATATATTAGACTCTATTTTATATCGCATAAAAATAAAAAGAATCCCACTATTGTGGGAGGTACGTATGAACGAAAACCTAGATCCCACAAACGATAATTTTTCATCTGAAGAATTTGATGCTGAAAAAAACTTAAGACCCTTATCGTTTGACGATTTTAGCGGGCAAGAGCAGGTATTGGAAAACCTTAAAATTTTTGTTCAAGCCGCCAATAGAAGAGAAGAAGCTTTAGACCATACGTTATTTCACGGTCCTCCGGGATTAGGGAAAACGACTTTGGCGCATATTTTAGCGAACGAGCTTAATGTAGGCATAAAAGTAACTTCAGGACCTGTCTTAGATAAGCCCGGTGATTTAGCAGGTCTTTTAACAAATCTCGACGATCGTGATGTGTTATTTATAGACGAAATTCATCGTTTAAGTCCTATAGTTGAAGAGTACTTGTACTCGGCAATGGAAGACTATAAGATAGATATTATGATTGAATCTGGCCCCAATGCACGGACGGTTCAAATCAATTTAAATCCGTTTACATTAGTCGGGGCAACCACAAGATCGGGTTTACTTACCGCTCCAATGCGAGCGCGTTTTGGTATTCAAAGCCGATTACAATATTACGATACCGAATTATTAACAACCATTATTCAACGTAGTGCAGAAATATTAAAAGTGCCTATTACAATGGAGGCCGCTATAGAAATCGCCGGTAGAAGTCGTGGTACACCTAGAATAGCGAACGCATTACTGCGTCGTGTACGCGATTTTGCCGAAATTAAAGGAAATGGTAGTATCGATGTTAAAATAGCAAAATACGCGCTTGAAGCTTTAAATGTAGACGCGTATGGCTTGGATGAAATGGATAATAAAATTTTGGCAACCATTATTGATAAATTTAAAGGCGGCCCAGTAGGTATTTCTACGATTGCAACAGCAGTAAGTGAAAGCACAGAAACGGTAGAAGAAGTGTACGAACCGTTTTTAATACAACAAGGATTTATTATGCGTACGCCACGCGGACGTGAGGTAACCGAATTAGCCTATAAACACTTAGGTAAAATTAAAGGACATAGTGAAGGGGGGCTTTTTTAAACTGAAGTTCTGTCGAAAAGTTTTAAATGGCCACAAATAAAACCACCTATACAAAAGGGATTAAAGCCGAAGCAGAACGCCTCGGTTTTTTGTCTTGTGGTATCAGCAAAGCGGGATTTTTAGAAACCGAAGCACCACGTCTTGAAGATTGGCTCAATAAGAATAGAAATGGCCAAATGACGTATATGGAAAATCATTTCGATAAGCGCTTGGATCCTACAAAACTGGTAGACGATGCTAAAAGCGTGATTTCGCTACTGCTAAATTACTATCCTTCCGAAACACAAAAAGATCCTGAAGCACCTAAACTAAGCAAATACGCTTACGGACACGATTACCATCATATTATAAAAGGGAAATTAAAAGAACTCACCCACTTTATTCAAGATGAAATAGGTGAGGTCTCTGGCCGTGCCTTTGTAGATTCAGCACCTGTTTTAGATAAAGCATGGGCTGCCAAATCTGGATTAGGATGGATTGGTAAACACAGCAATCTACTCACTCAAAAAGTAGGGTCTTTTTATTTTATTGCGGAACTCATTATAGATTTAGATTTAGACTACGACGCGCCAGTTACAGATCATTGTGGCACCTGTACAGCGTGTATAGATGCGTGCCCAACGCAAGCTATAGTGGACCCATTTGTAGTAGATGGCAGTAAGTGCATTTCGTATTTCACTATAGAATTAAAAGATCAGTTACCGAATGCTATGAAAGGGCAATTCGACGATTGGATGTTTGGCTGCGATGTCTGCCAAGATGTGTGTCCGTGGAATAAATTCTCTAAACCACATAACGAACCCCTTTTTAATCCGCACCCCGAATTGTTGGAGATGACCAAGCAAGATTGGGAGGAGATAACAGAAGATGTTTTTAAAAAAGTGTTTCAGAAATCGGCAGTAAAACGGACTAAATTTTCAGGGCTAAAACGTAATATAGAGTTCTTAAAGGAGTAATATCCAAGTTAAAAAACTTACATTTGTGAGTCAACAATAATCAAAATAATATGAGTAAACAGAGCAGACGCAGGGAGGCATTGGTATACCATGCAAAGCCTACGCCAGGTAAAATTAAAGTAGTTCCTACTAAAAAATATGCAACACAAAGAGACTTGTCATTAGCATATTCACCCGGTGTTGCAGAACCTTGTTTAGAAATTCAAAAAGATAAAAATAACGCTTATAAGTATACTGCTAAAGGAAATTTAGTGGCTGTAATTTCTAACGGAACCGCCGTTTTAGGATTAGGGAATATAGGTCCCGAAGCTTCAAAACCGGTAATGGAAGGTAAAGGGTTGTTGTTTAAAATATTTGCCGATATAGACGTTTTTGATATTGAAGTGGATACTGAAGATATTGAAGTGTTTATTCAAACGGTTAAGATGATTGCACCCACTTTTGGTGGTATTAATTTAGAAGATATTAAAGCGCCTGAAGCATTCGAAATCGAAAGACGCCTAAAGGAAGAATTAGATATTCCGGTAATGCACGACGACCAGCACGGTACGGCAATAATTTCTGCAGCAGCATTGTTGAATGCTTTAGAATTGTCAGAAAAAAATATCCAAGATGTGAGAATCGTAGTAAGCGGTGCAGGGGCAGCAGCCGTTTCTTGTACACGCTTGTATATGGCGTTTGGTGCCGTACGTGAAAACATTGTAATGCTAGACAGTAAAGGTGTTATTAGAGACGATAGAGATAATTTAACATCGCAAAAAGCGGAGTTTGCTACGCATCGCGATATAGAGACCTTAGATGAAGCGATGGTAGATGCCGATGTATTTATTGGTTTATCTGCAGCCAACATAGTGTCTCCACGGATGTTGTTATCTATGGCTGCTAACCCCATTGTATTTGCAATGGCCAATCCAGATCCAGAAATCGAATACCAACTGGCAGTCGATACGAGAGACGATATTATTATGGCAACGGGACGTAGCGACCATCCTAATCAAGTGAATAATGTGTTAGGTTTTCCGTTTATTTTTAGAGGAGCTCTCGATGTAAGAGCGACTAAAATTAATGAGGAAATGAAAATGGCAGCCGTAATGGCATTAGCTAACTTAGCGAAAGAAGCCGTGCCAGAGCAAGTAAATATTGCATATGGTGAAACCCGATTAACGTTTAGTAAAGAATACATTATTCCAAAACCATCCGATCCACGTTTAATTGCCGAAGTACCCCCTGCAGTTGCTAAAGCGGCTATGGAAAGTGGTGTAGCTAAAGAACCTATAGAAGATTGGGAGAAATATAAAAACACGTTATTAGAGCGTTTAGGCGCAGATAATAAAATTGTGAGGTTGCTAATTAACCGAGCAAAATTAAACCGGAAGCGCGTAGTTTACGCAGAAGCAGATCAACTTAGTGTGTTAAAAGCGGCACAAATTGCTTACGAAGATGGCATTGCAATACCTATTCTTTTAGGACGAAAAGATGAAATTGAACGTCTTAAAGAAGAAATTGAATTTGAGGGTGATATTTTAATTATCGATCCAAAATCGGATGAAGTAAAAGAACAAAAAGATAAATATGCAGAAGTGTATTGGAACCAACGTAAACGCCGTGGTGTAACGTTATTTTCTGCTAAAAAATTAATGAGAGAGCGTAACTTCTTTGCCGCAATGATGGTAAATGAAGGGGACGCCGATGCACTAATTTCTGGCTATTCACAAAGCTATCCTTCAGTGGTGAAACCAATGTTAGAAGTTATTGGTTTAGATTCAGGATCTACAAGAGCAGCGACAACAAATGTAATGATGACGCAACGCGGACCAATGTTCTTAAGCGATACCTCAATAAATATAAATCCCTCCGCTAGCGATTTAACAAAAATAGCACAAATGACGGCGGGCGTAGTAAAAATGTTTGGTATAGAGCCTGTAATGGCAATGACGTCGTATTCAAACTTTGGGTCTTCAAAAAACCAAACAGCAATAAAAGTACGCGAAGCGGTAATGTATTTACATAAAAGACATCCTGATTTAATTGTAGATGGCGAATTGCAAACCGATTTTGCTTTAAACAAAGAACTACTTCAAGAGAATTTTCCGTTTTCTAAACTGGCAGGTAAAAACGTTAATACGTTAATTTTTCCAAACTTAGAATCTGCTAATATTACTTACAAGCTTTTAAAAGAATTAAACAATTCTGAGTCTATTGGGCCAATTATGATGGGAATGCGTAAACCAGTGCATATCCTTCAATTAGGAGCAAGTGTAGACGAAATTGTAAATATGACGGCAATAGCAGTTATCGATGCGCAACAAAAACAAAGACGTGAAGCGCAAGCCGCTAGTATAGAGTAAAATTTATCCAATAATTTTATTACATTTGAGCGATAACAAGTTATTGTAAATGATTACACATATAAAAGGAAAGTTAGTAGAGAAAAATCCAACCGACGTCGTTATAGATTGTAACGGCGTGGGCTATTTTATAAATATCTCACTACATACATTTTCGCAAATTCCAGACCAAGAGAATATAACACTTTATACGCATCTTCACGTAAAAGAAGATGCGCATAGCCTATACGGTTTTGCCTCTACTGGAGAGCGTGAAGTGTTTAGATTATTAATTTCGGTGAGTGGTATTGGTACCAATACTGCGCGAACGATGTTGTCGTCGTTAACCCCGCAGCAAATAAAGGATGGCATCGCAAGTGAAGATGTGGCACTTATTCAATCGGTAAAAGGCATTGGTTTAAAAACAGCACAGCGTGTTATTATAGATTTAAAAGATAAGATTATTAAAATCTACGATATCGATGAAGTTTCTGTTAATAAAAACAATACCAATAAAGAAGAAGCGTTATCTGCTTTAGAAGTACTTGGTTATGCCAAAAAACAAGCTGATCGCGTTGTTGATAAAATTGTATCTGCCACCCCAGAGGCGAGCGTAGAAGATATTATTAAACAAGCTTTAAAAAAATTATAAAAGATTTTGAATAGAACTAACCTGAAATTTCAAAAATCCATTAAAAAGTATTTAGTATTACTATCTTTTACGCTATCAACTACAGTGGTTTTAGCGCAAGATCCAGTAATTCCTGTTGTAGAACAAGACTCTACAAAAACAGGGTTTGTAATGGGAGATATGGAAATGCCTAATCCGCAAAGTATAGAATCTAGATATACGTACGACCCTAAAACAGATAGTTATATCTACACAGAGTCTGTGGGTACTTTTACTATTAACTATCCTACAATTCTAACTCCTAAAGAATATCAAGACCTCGTTTTTAAGGAGAATTTAAAATCGTATTACAAAAATAAAATTGATGCTTTTGAAGGTAAAAAAGACAATACCGGCGACCAGCAGAAAAACCTATTGCCAGAGTTTTATGTGAATTCTGGTTTTTTTGAAAGTATTTTTGGTGGTAATACTATCGAGGTCGTACCGCAAGGGTCTTTAGAAATGGATTTAGGTGTTTTGTTTACCAAACAAGATAATCCGTCGTTTTCGCCACAAAACAGAAGTAATTTTACGTTCGATTTCGATCAGCGGATCAGTTTAAGTTTATTAGGAAAAGTAGGAACGCGACTTCAGGTAACCGCGAACTACGATACCGAATCTACCTTCGATTTTCAGAATTTAGTGAAGTTAGAATATACGCCAACTGAAGATGATATCATTCAGAAAATAGAAGTGGGTAATGTTAGTATGCCTTTAAACAGCTCTTTGATTTCTGGTGCACAGAGTTTATTTGGTGTAAAAACACAACTTAAATTCGGGAAAACGACTATAACAGGAGTGTTTTCTGAGCAAAAATCAGATACGCGATCGGTGGTAGCTCAAGGTGGAGGAACATTAAGTGAGTTCGATTTCTTCATTAGAGACTACGACGAAAACAGACACTTTTTCTTGGCACAATACTTTAGAAATAATTACGATAAAGCACTTAGTAACTATCCGCATATCAATTCTAACGTTCAAATTACAAGAGCTGAAGTGTGGGTAACCAACAAAAGTAATCGTACCGAAAATGTTAGAAATATTGTTGCCCTTCAAGATTTAGGAGAATCCGGTGTTATTGGAAACTCGGGGGTTACGGTTACAGCCGGACCAAATGCGTTTCCTAGTAATGGAAATAACCGATTAGATCCCACTAATATTGGTGGGCCCGGATCGCAATTAACATCGGCTATTAGAGATATCGCGACCGTGCAATCGGGGGTTATCGTCCCTGGTTTTAATGAAGGGTTCGATTATGCCAAATTAGAAAACACTAGAAAATTAAACGAAGGTCAAGAATACACGTTAAACACGCAGTTAGGGTATCTTTCTTTAAATCAACGGTTAAATAATGACGAAGTGCTAGCCGTAGCCTTTCAATTTACGGTCGGCGGAAAAGTATATCAAGTAGGAGAATTCGCAAACGATGGCGTAAATGCTACCGATGTGGATACTAATAGCGACGGCGAAGTTACCAACGTTACCAATAATAACTTAGTCCTTAAATTACTTAAAAGTAGTATTACAAGCGTCTCGCAACCTATCTGGGATTTAATGATGAAAAACGTTTATAATACGGGCGCTTATCAATTAAGTCAAGAAGATTTTAAGCTGAATATTTTTTACAACGAAGCCGCGCCTTTAAATTTTATTCGTCCGGTGGAGGGGACTACTTTTGGAACCGATTTTGAAGGTAATGCTATAGAAGAAACCACCTTGTTAAGATTATTTAATCTCGACCGATTAAACTTTAATAACGACCCCCAAACTAATGGTGATGGGTTTTTTGATTTCGTTCCCGGGATAACAGTGATTCCACAAAACGGAAATATCGTATTTACAAAAGTAGAACCCTTCGGCCGTTATTTATTCGATGTTTTAGATGATGATAATAATCCAGGAGATAATGCTACGGATTACAACAATGATACTTACGCCAATCTAAACCAAGAAAAATACGTTTACGATTTACTTTATAAAGGCACAAAAACAGCTGCCCTAGAAGAAAACGAAAAAAATAAATTTCAAATTAAAGGGCGTTACAAATCTGAAGGGGGAGAAGGAATCCCTATTGGTGGCTTTAATGTGCCGCGTGGTTCTGTAAAGGTAACTGCCGGAGGGCGAGTGTTAGTGGAAGGTGTCGATTATACCGTAAATTATCAATTAGGACGTGTTCAAATTTTGGATCCTGCTTTAAAAGCGTCAAACACACCTATTCAAGTAACTACCGAGAATAACGCCATATTCGGGCAGCAAACAAAACGTTTTACAGGGTTAAATGTCGAGCATCAGTTTAATGAGAGTTTTATATTGGGTGCCACATATATCAACCTAAATGAAAGACCAATAACTCAAAAGGCCAATTATAATACAGAACCTATCAATAACACGATGTTAGGGTTTAATGGTAATTATTCTACCGAAGTGCCTTTCTTTACACGATTAGTAAATAAGCTTCCTAATGTTGATACCGATGCACCATCAAACCTATCGGTAAGAGGTGAGTTCGCCTATTTATTGCCGGGCGCACCAAAAGGAACCGACTTTAATGGAGAAGCGACAGCTTATGTGGATGACTTTGAAGGGACTCAAAACGGAATTGATTTACGTTCGCAACAGGCGTGGTTTTTATCGAGCAGACCCCTTAATTTGGGACGTATCTATAGCAACTCATCGGCATCTGAAGATGATAACGGATTGCAAAACGGTTACGATAGAGCGTTATTAAATTGGTATAGTATCGATCCTATTTTTTATAGTAGTCAGCGACCAAGTGGTCTTACCGACGATGATGTCTCTAATATTTACACGTCTCGAGTTTTTATAAACGAATTGTTTCCAGAGCAAGACATCGCTCAAGGACAAACCTCGGTAATAAACACCTTAGATTTAACGATTTATCCGCAAGAACGCGGCCCTTACAACTTTAAACCGGGTACCGAAGATAACATAATTACCACGCCAAACGAAAGTTGGGCGGGTATTACAAGAGGGTTATCATCGACAGATTTTGAACAGTCTAACGTAGAATATATTGAGTTCTGGCTCCAAGATCCATTTCAAGATAATGCCACAAACCCGGGAGGGAAATTAGTCTTTAACTTAGGGAGTATTTCTGAAGATGTTTTAAAAGACGGAAGAAAACAGTATGAAAACGGATTGCCTAAAGATGGAAATATCGCCTTATTACCACAAACCGATTTCGAAACAGTAGTACCACAAAATCAGGCGTTAATTTATGCTTTCGATACTACTGGACAAGAACGTATTAATCAAGATGTTGGTTACGATGGGTATAACGATACAGAAGAAGCTGCCGTATTTGCTGCTTTTGGGGGGTTAGCAGATCCTGCAAACGATAATTATCAATATTTTATAAATGCAGAAGGAGACGTGTTAGACCGTTATAAGCGCTATAATAATGTTCAAGGAAACTCGCCAGATAACTTTAGTGATACCAACCGAGGGTCTACAACGCAGCCCGATGTTGAAGATGTGAATAGAGATAATACAATGAATACTATCGACAGTTATTTTGAGTATAATCTAGACATTACACGACAAAATTTACCCATAAACTCATTAAACGAAATAACGACAAACAACCCTATTGGAGAGTTTATTAAAGATCTAAAAATTAGACCGAGAGTAATGCCAAATGGCGATACCGAGCAAATTCGTTGGTATCAATTTAGAGTGCCAGTAAATGTACCGTTATCTACTTTCGACGACCCAACAATACCTCAATACACAAGACAAAACGGAATCACAGATTTTAGATCAATCCGTTTCGCGCGTATGTATTTAGAAAACTTTAGCGAACAAACAACGTTTCGTTTTGGTACTCTAGAATTAGTGCGCAGTGACTGGAGACGCTACACATTGGCACTAGACGAAAACGATTCTAGTCCAGACGACCCCCAAACCGATTTTTCTGTAGGCGCAGTAAGCACGCAAACCAACGATGGTAATTATGTGTCACCTCCAGGCGTAGAGGCAGAACAATTAAATAATAATAATTCTATAATCGACCAGAATGAACAGGCACTTGTTGTTAATGTTTGCGGTCTAGAAACAGAAGATTCTAGAGCTGTTTACAAAAACATTAGTGTCGATATGCGGCAGTATAAACGTTTACAGATGTTTGTACACGCACGAGAAGGCGATATTGCAGGGCTTGGAAATAACGATTTGGTTGGTTTTATTAGAATGGGTAACGATTTAACTCAGAACTACTACCAAATAGAAATCCCATTATCGGTATACAATGGCGGCGCACAACCAGAAGATTATTGGCCAGAATCTAACGAGATTGATGTCGAGTTAGAATTATTACAACGTTTAAAATCGTTAGGCATTAGCGATGGCTCATTAGCGAACGAAGATGCTTCGTTTTACGATGTTATAGACGGTGAATTAGTAGCGGTGCCTTTTGCTAATCAGTATGACGGTTATGTTACTGGACAACAACGTTTAGCTATTAAAGGTAATCCTAATTTTGGAGCGATTAGAACCTTAATGGTGGGAGTTAAAAACGCTTCCGGTTTCGAATCTTGTGGAGAAGTATGGTATAACGAATTGCGTTTATCTGAAATGGATAATGAAGGCGGTTGGGCTACTGTACTAAGTATGGACACCAACTTTGCAGATTTTGCTAATGTAAGCGCAACAGGGCGTATGGCCACTGCAGGTTTTGGATCTATAGATCAAGGGCCAAACCAACGTAGTCGTGAAGATGTGAAGCAGTACGATGTGGTTACTAATTTAAATTTAGGACAGTTATTACCTAAAAAATGGGGACTGCAAGTGCCTTTTAATTACGGTCAAGCCGAAGAGCTAATCACACCAGAATACGATCAACAATACGAAGATTTAAAACTGCAAACACGTTTAGATGCTGCTGAAACAGAGTCGGAGCGCGACAATATTAGAGAACAATCGGAAGAATATACCAAGCGAAAAAGCATCAACTTTATTGGTGTTCGAAAAAATAGAACGGGCGAGTCTAAACCACAGTTGTACGATGTAGAAAATTTAACCTTAAACTATTCGTATAACAAAGTAGAGCATCGCGATTTTGAAATTGAACGTTCAGTAGATAAGCAATTAAGAGCAGGAGTAAATTATGCCTATAACTTTCAACCTAAAGTCATCGAACCTTTTAAAGAGAACGATTCGCTCTTCACCAAAAAATACTGGAAACTCTTAAAAGATTTTAATGTTAATTTGCTACCGGCAAGTTTTACTGTAAATACGGATGTGAATAGACAATTTAACCGTCAATTATTTAGAGAAGTAGAATTAGGGGGTAGTAATATCGGGTTAGAAGAATTATACAGAAGAAATTACACATTCGATTTTCAATATAATGTGAATTGGAATTTAACGAAATCATTAGCCTTCAATTTTTCAGCGTCTAATAATAATATTGTCAGAAATTATTTTAAAGAAGGTAACATTCGCGGTGAACAAGATCCAGAATTAGATGTGTGGGATGGCCTTTTAGATTTTGGAGATCCGAATAGACAATATCAGTTGTTAGGTATTAATTATGAAATTCCTATAAATAAAATCCCAGCATTAAGTTTTATAAAAGCAACTTACGCATATACGGGAGAATTTCAATGGCAAAAAGGTTCGGATTTATTCGGCGATATTGTTGCAGACGATGGGGTGTCTTACGATTTAGGAAATTCTATTTCTAATGGAAATACACATAACATAAATTCAACTTTAGATATGAATAAGTTGTATAAATATGTGGGGCTAACCAAGAAAAGAAAAACATCACGATTAGGAAAAGTAAGTCGTTTTGATCGCAATGTGGTAGGAGCTCCTCCGGGAGAAGAAGAGAAGGAAGACGGTAAGAAAGATAAAGGCCAATCTGGTGCTAACGCGTTGGCAAATATTGGTATCGATGTGTTAACCGTAGTAAAACGTATTCAAGTTAACTACTCAGAAACTAACGGTACATATATTCCAGGATATTTAAATACTCCTGGTTTTGTGGGGACCTTAAAACCGACTTTAGGCTATACTTTTGGTAGCCAAAATGATGTTAGAGAATTAGCTGCGCGAAACGGTTGGTTAACGGTATTTCCAGATTTTAACGAACAATACACAAAAAACAGAACAGAGCAATTAGATATATCGGCAAATTTAGAACCGTTTAACGACCTTAAAATTGATTTAGTAGGGTTTAGAACATATGCCGAAAACTACACAGAAAACTATAGAATAACCGATGGTCTTTACGAGTCGCTAACACCAAATACGTTTGGAAATATTAGTATTTCTACCTTTACATTACCAACAGCTTTTGGTAAAAGTAACGATGTGAGTTCCGATGCTTTTACCGATTTTAGAGAGAATAGATTGGTAATTGCGCAACGTTTGGCTAGAGAACGTGGAGCAGATGCCAATGCGGTCGATGCTGAAGGCTATCCTTTAGGTTTTGGCAAGACAAGTCAAGCTGTATTATTACCGGCTTTTGTAAGTGCCTATACCGGCCAAAAAGCAGAGAAAGCGAAGTTAGGAGCGATTAAAAACTTTCCTATTCCAAACTGGGATATTAAATACACGGGTTTAATGAAGGTGAAATGGTTTAAAGACCGCTTTAAACGGTTCTCTTTAAGTCACGGATACCGTTCTAGTTATACCATAAACCAGTTTCGAACCAATTTAGATTTTAGCGGTATCGACTATGGTTTAGACTACAATACGCAACCAGCAGAAGATATTGATCAAGCCGGAAATTTTAAAAACGAAAACTTATACAGTAACGTTAATTTAACCGAACTATTTAGTCCGTTAATTCGTGTAGATTTCGAAATGAAAAACTCTGTTAAGGTGTTATTGGAATTAAAAAAAGACCGCTTATTATCTTTAAGTTTCGATAATAATTTAATGACCGAAATTCAGGGTAACGAATATGTCTTAGGATTAGGATATCGTTTTAAAGATGTAAGAATAAAAACAAAACTTGCAGGGCCTAAAAAGTCGATAGTGAGTGATTTAATAATGGAAGCTAACATTTCTGTGCGCGATAATAAAACCATTATTAGATATCTGGATGTAGACAACAATCAAATTACTAACGGCCAGACTATTTATGGTTTAAAATACAATGCGAATTACTCGTTTAGTAAAAACTTAACTGGTATTTTCTATTTCGATTATACGTTCTCAGAATATGCGATTTCGACAGCATTTCCGCAAACAACTATTCGTTCTGGATTAACGCTACGATATAATTTCGGTAATTAGTAGTTTCCCACTTGAAATACCAATTTGATTAAATACCTTTGTAAAAAATAAAATAATGAATATACCATCAGAATTAAAGTACACTAAAGACCACGAATGGGTTAAAGTAGAAGGAGACGTAGCAACTGTAGGGATTACAGATTTTGCACAAAGCGAATTAGGAGACATCGTTTATGTAGACATTGATACGGTAGATGACACTTTAGAAATTGAAGAAGTTTTTGGATCTGTTGAAGCCGTAAAAACGGTATCAGATTTATTTTTACCATTATCGGGAGAAATTATCGCGTTTAATGACGCTTTAGAAGACGAGCCAGAAAAGGTAAACACAGATCCTTATGGAGAGGGATGGATTATTAAAATTAAATTTTCTGACGCTTCGCAAATAGAAGGGTTAATGTCAGATAGCGATTACAAAGCTATGATCAGTGCTTAAAAAGGGTTTATGTTTTTTAAGTGTAGCGTATACTTGTGTATTACTGTTGGCCAGTTTATTAAACGTTAATAGTATCACCCAAGAGTTACCTACTAATAGTGATAAAGTTTTACACGCTATGGCTCACGGTATTCTAACAAGCTTTTGGTTTTTAACGCTAAGCGTAACGTTTAATATAAAAGTGCTAAAGTCTGTAATCTATGCTGCTGGAGCAGCCATTATCTTTGGAGTAATTATAGAGGTGCTGCAAGGAACTATAACACAGAATCGTGTTACAGACTTTAACGATATCTTAGCAAACGTTTTAGGCACAGTTGTTGCTGTGTTAATAATACTAGGCTTACGCTTTAAAGAATTAAAAAATAAATAAACCTTTGCTTTTTTTACAAATAAATAGTTAAATTAGCACTCAGGAAAAAAAATTAATTTATGGAACCTAAAAAAAATCCGAAATCTAACGTAGGGAGAAACAGTTCTCTTTATTTTGCGGTTGGGATGGTGTTAATGTTACTATTAACAAATTTCGCCATTAACTACAAGACCTACGACAAAGAGATCGTTGACATTGCTCAACTTGACGTGGCCGATGAATTGGAAGAAGACATTCCAATTACAATGCAAGCACCACCACCGCCACCACCTCCGCCACCACCACCAGCGCCAGAGGTTATTGATGTTATAGAAGACGAAGAAGAAATTGAAGAAACGGTTATCGAATCTACCGAAACGAGTCAAGAAGAAGAGATTGTTGAGGTCGAGGAAGTAGTGATTGAAGAAATTGAAGAGGATGTAGAAGTCTCTTTTGCTGTAATAGAAAATGTGCCAATTTTCCCAGGTTGTGAGAGTGGTACGAACGCACAGAAAAAGAAATGTATGTCTGATAAGATTAATCAGATAGTTAGAAAAAAGTTTGATGCTGAATTAGGTTCTGAACTTGGTTTAAGTGGAAAACAAAAAATTAGCGTTTTCTTTACTATTGATAAAGTAGGAAATATTGTAAACGTTAGAACTAGAGCACCGCACCCAAGATTAGAAAAGGAAGCACAACGTGTTGTAGGTTTAATACCTCAAATGAAACCAGGTAAACAAAGAGGGAAGCCTGTTAAGGTAACGTTCTATTTACCAATATCATTTAACATTCAGTAACAGTACGTTTAATAATACTCTTAAAAAATCCCACTACAAGCCGTAGTGGGATTTTTTTGTTTGGTACACTTATTGATTATTTATAATAATATTAACATTTAAAATCGATTATTATGAAAAAATCAATTATTAAAGTAGGTAAGCTTCAGGATAGTGGTAAAAGTGTTACTAAATCTGGAAAAAAACAAACGGATTTAAAATACAACGCATCGCTTTATTTCCAGATCGGATTAATAATATGCTTGCTCGGTAGTTATCTAGCCTTAGAGTCTAAATCTAAAGTGAGTTCAAAACGTATTATATATCAAGAGGTTCAAATAGTTGAAGATATAGATTACACTGAAAGCAATTTTGAAGTGTATAGGGAGCCGACAGAAAAGATTTCCTCTATGAATAAAATAGAGACTCAAGTTATTACCGAAGTTATTCAAGTTACAGATAACGACGCTATTAGTGCAAAGAACGATGTTGTATTTATTACAACGCAACAAAATGAATTTGTAGGGCCTGCTAGAGCGGTGTTATCAACAAACGCACCAGATTTAAACATCGAAAAACCCGAGGAACCAGTAAGTATTTTGGCGGTTCAATTCGTGCCTGTGTATCCTGGTTGTGAAAGTGAAACCACAAACTTGGGCAGACGACACTGTATGTCTGAGAAACTAGGGCGATTTGTCAAAAAACAATTCGATGCTGATTTAGCTCCCGATTTAGGTTTAATTGGACGTCAAAAAATTGATGTTCTTTTTAAAATTAACAAACAAGGTGAAGTGGTAGTTTTAAAGACAAGAGCGCCAAGAATAGAATTAGAGAAAGAAGCACGACGAGTAATAAGTGATATACCAAGAATGCAACCCGGTAAAAACGGCGATAGTGTCGTGGAGGTATTATACAGTCTTCCTATTATTTTTGATATACAAAATTAGTCTAATCCTTTATAAAATATACTAAGCGGATATTAAGAAAAGCAATAGCCGCTTTTTTTCTGTTTTCTCTTCATTAAAAAACACTATATTTCGCAAAAATAAACGCCATTTCTTATGAAGCTTCGCTTGCTAGGAGTACTTTTTTGCCTACCACTAATTACCTTATCGCAGAATAACACAACGAACGAAAAACCGCCAGTTTTTGAAACGTGTAGTAAAGAGCCGTTAGCGGATATTCAAAAATGTTTTGATACTAAAGTGTATCAATTTCTCTTCGAGAATTTTAATGTGCCTAAGGCATTGGTAGATGAGAATTACAAAGGCGAAGTGGTTATTCTCTTTGAAGTAGATGCTAAAGGAGCTTTTGGAGTGATGTACGTAGATGCCGTTTACAATACCTTAAAAACAGAAGCGATTAGAGTGTTCAACGCTTTTCCAAAAGTGAAGCCAGCGACGTATAATGGTAAGGCAACTTTTAAACAATACTCGATTGCTTTAGCTATTCCATTAAAAGATAGAAGTGTTTCAACCGAAGAGTTATCAGGCAAGAACACAGAGCAAGAGCTCTCGGTTTTAGAGCAAGAAGCAAAAAAAGAATTCGATAGTGTTTCACAAAGTTTGGTGCCGTATTCTGAAAAAGAATATAGCAGTCAATTAAATATTCCGTTTACGCATAGTAATTATGCGAAATTTGATCGTGCTATTAATTTAGTCGGAACCAATAGCCATACCGCCTCCAAACCTTATTTATACGAGGATGTTTATAATTATTATGATTTTAAATCAGAAAATAAAGCGTTAAAGAAAGAAACAAATTCGTGGTTGGGAAGAAAATTATGGAATGAGCATTTGGTGCAAGTGCAAAGCAAATCCTATTGGTTCACTATCGACCCTGTGTTAGATTTACAAATCGGTAAAGATTTTGATGCCGATTTTAATGCTACATTCAATAACACGAGAGGGGTTTATATTCAAGGTGGATTAGGGAAAAATTTAAGTTTTTCTGCCTCTGTTTACGAAAGCCAAGGACGATTTGCTCAATATTATAATACATATGCCGAATCTCTAAAAGCATTTGGCCCTGACCCGGCAATCATTCCCGGTCGCGGAATTGCCAAACGCTTTAAAGAAGATGCTTACGATTATCCAGTAGCAGAGGCTTATCTTTCGTACAGTCCTTCCTCTTTTATAAATGTTCAATTTGGTCATGGTAAAACATTTATTGGCGACGGTTACCGCTCGTTATTACAAAGTGATGTTGCTAGTCCGCACCCATTTTTAAAACTGAACACCAAATTCTGGAAAATAAAATACACAAATACGTACACGTGGTTGCGCGATGTGCGACCAGAAGTGACCGAAGACGGCGCGTTTTTAACAAAATATATAGCGAATCACTATTTAAGTTGGAACGTTAACAAACGTTTAAACATTGGTTTATTCGAATCTGTAGTATGGACAAATAGTAACGATCGCGGTTTCGATATTAATTATTTAAACCCTATTATTTTTTACAGAGCGATAGAGTTTGAAACGGGTCAAGATGCCGGAAATGCAATTGTAGGGGCCTCAGGGAAATATAAACTCAATGATAACGTAAATTTTTACGGACAATTTATTCTAGATGAGTTTTCGCTAAAGGATATAAAAGGTGGTGAGAAAAGTTGGAAAAATAAGTATGGCTATCAATTGGGAGCGAAGTATTACGATGCTTTTAAAGTGAAGAACTTAATGCTTCAAGTAGAATATAATCAAGTACGACCGTATACGTATTCTCATAATTCTATCGAATTAAATTACGGACATAATAACCAGCCGATGGCCCATTTATGGGGTGCTAATTTTAAAGAGCTTATTTTAATTGGGCGCTATAATTACAAACGTTGGATGGGAGAAGCGAAATTGGTGTATGGTATTCGTGGTTTTGATGTTAATGATGATGCAGATACCTTTAGTTATGGTGGCGATATTTATAAAAATTACAACGACCGACCTTTTGATACCGGAGTGGACATAGGGCAAGGTATAAAAACAAAAACAATTAACGCGAGTTTACAAGGGGGTTACTTGGTAAATCCAGCTTCAAATTTAAAACTCTTTGCTAATATTAGCTACCGAAACTTTAATCCAGAAGCACAAACAACTTCTTTGCTAAACAATAATACGGTATGGTTTAGTTTAGGACTTAAAACAGACTTATTTAATTGGTATTTTGATTTGTAGAATTACTTTTTCAAAGTATCTTTGCAACAGCTAAAAAACAGCTTGTAAAGCAAAGCCCTATTTTGAGTAAAACAGCAACACCAAGAGTAAAACACAGTTTACTTTCAGATTTTAAAGAAATCACAAAAATGCGATTAGCATTAAGTGTGGTGTTCTCTTCAATAGCAGGTTATTTGCTTGGGGTAGACGAGGTGAGCTTTAAAGTGCTTGCATTATTAGCTCTTGGTGGTTATTTTATGGTTGGAGCCTCTAATGCTTTTAATCAAATCATAGAAAAAGATTTAGATGTTTTAATGCATCGCACTAGAAACAGACCAATTCCTGCGGGACGAATGTCTGTAAAAACAGCCTTTATAATTGCTTCGGTTTTTACTGTTTTAGGGCTTTCAATTTTATACTCCATAAACAAACAAACAGCGATGTTTGGGGCTATTTCTATCTTTTTATACACGTGTGTCTATACGCCTTTAAAAACAAAAACACCATTATCGGTATTTGTCGGTGCTATTCCTGGCGCTATTCCTTTTATGTTAGGATGGGTTGCTGCTACCGATACTTTTGGTATTGAGCCCGGTACATTATTTGCATTGCAGTTTTTTTGGCAATTTCCACATTTCTGGGCTATTGGGTGGTTTCTTTACACCGATTATAAGCGTGGTGGCTTTTTTATGTTGCCCACCGGTAAACAAGATAAAGGTACTGCTGTGCAGACAATAATGTATACCATTTGGACAATTTTAATTTCTATTGTTCCGGTTTTTGGAATTACGGGGGAATTAAAACTGTCTATTATTGCAGCGGTTATTGTTTTCGCTTTCGGACTGTTTATGTTGTTTTATGCGATTCAGTTGTTTAAGAAAATGACAGAAAAAGCGGCGAAACAGTTAATGTTAGCCAGTGTTTTATATATTACTTTAATTCAAATTGTCTACGTGATAGATAAATTTATTCGATAATTATGGACTTAACTCAAGGAACGCTTCAAGAAAAAAATAATAGAGCCAAAAAAATGATGCTTTGGTTTGGTATTGTTTCACTTATTATGTCTTTTGCAGGACTAACAAGTGCGGTAATAGTAAGTAGCGCACGGCCAGATTGGACGGAAGATTTGCAATTGCCAAACGTTTTTATCTTTAGTGTATTCGCTATTGTTATAAGTAGTATTACGTTTATGCTCGCAAAACGTGCTTTAAAACAAAATAACAGATCGGCAACGACCTCCTATTTAGTGATTACTTTAGTTTTAGGTATTGCGTTTATTACAATGCAGTTTTTAGGCTTTCAACAATTAATAGAAGCTGGCTATTATTTAACCGGTCCTACTAGCGATCCTAAGGCTTCATTTGTCTTTTTAATAGCGTTTGTTCACATTTTACACGTACTAGTAGGGCTTATTTGTTTGGTGGTTGTAATTTATAATCATTTTAAACAAAAGTATACAGCCACTAATATGTTGGGCTTGGAATTGGCAGGTACATTTTGGCACTTTGTTGATATACTTTGGGTCTATCTCTTTTTATTTTTATATTTCTTGAGCTAGTTTTTTATTTAAAACAAGCCCACTCATAGCATACAATAACAAACAATTTAAACGGAATTCAAATTTAAATCACGTACTATTTCTTTAGTATAATAAATTGATTATTTTTGTGCCACATATATAAACTAATTACACTTTATGGAGACGACAGTTGAAACCACTGGAAAAGAAGGTAAAACATGGGGAGGTGGCAGCGAGCCACTAAGGGCAAGTTATGGTAAAATGATGATGTGGTTTTTTATCGTATCAGATGCCTTAACATTCACTGGGTTTTTAGCAGTCTATGGCTTTTCTAGATTTAAGTTTATAGAATCTTGGCCAATTGCCGATGAGGTGTTTACACACGTTCCGTTTTTTCACGGAAGTTACCCAATGATATATGTTGCTTTTATGACATTTATCTTAATTATGTCTTCAGTAACTATGGTATTGGCTGTAGATGCAGGACATCATTTAAATAAAACCAAAGTAACTTGGTATATGTTTTTTACCATTATAGGTGGTATTATATTCGTCGGCTCTCAAGCTTGGGAATGGAACACTTTTATTAAAGGAGAATATGGAGCTGTTCAAACTAAAGGAGGTAATATCTTGCAGTTTGGTAAATATACAACGGTAGACGATAAAGAAACATTTCAAAGAGTGGCAGTGGCCGATTTTGCACAAGTGGTGAAAACTGAACGTGTAGTACACGAGCGTAAAAATGGTCTGTGGTACGAAACAGGAGCGCCAATGCCTAAGTTTACCGTAAATGAAGTGCTAGAGGGCCTAAAAGCCAATCCGGAGGTGTTAGTTAGAACTCAAATGTTAACAGAAGAAGGACATAAAACAGTATTATCTCGCGACGAATCAATAAAGCAAATTACAGATAACGGAAAACAAGTAGTGCACGGTGCAAACCTTCATGTAAATGAATATGGTGCGCCAATATTTGCAGACTTCTTTTTCTTTATTACTGGTTTTCACGGGTTTCACGTGTTTTCAGGTATTGTTATTAATATTATCGTGTTTTTTAACGTGATCTTAGGAACATACGAAAAACGTAGAAGTTACGAGATGGTAGAAAAAGTAGGTTTATACTGGCACTTTGTAGATTTAGTATGGGTATTTGTATTTACATTCTTCTACTTAGTTTAATTTATAATAAGAGTATTTAAAAATGGCACAAGAACACAATTTATCAATATTTAGAGGTTTAGTAAAATTTAAGTCGAACACTCAAAAAATATGGGGCGTTTTAATCTTTCTATCAATTATTACAGCAATAGAGGTTGTTTTAGGTATCTTTAAACCCCAAGTCTTAATGACTCAGGTTTTAGGTATGAAAGGTTTAAACTGGATCTTCATAATCTTAACTTTAGTTAAAGCATATTACATCGCTTGGGACTTTATGCACTTAAGAGACGAAAAACCAGCGTTGCGAAGAGTAGTAGTTTGGACAGCCGTTTTCTTAATTAGTTACCTTATGTTTGTTCTATTACAAGAGGGTGGCTATGTAGAGTCTGTATTTAGAAATGGATTTATAAAAAATACATTTTAGTCACTAATTAATTTAGTGTTAAACATAGAGAAAAGGTGGTTTATTTAAACCACCTTTTCTATTTTTGTAAACTCATAAAACGACACGTTTGCGATGGATATTAAAAAAGTTAAAAAAACAGCTATACTTATAACGTTATTTTTTTTACCCGTTATCTTTTTGTTGTTTTTATACCCTTCAACGAACAACTACACACCCTTAAACATTGTTAAAGAAAACGTATTAGACGTTCAGAATTTAACGTCTTATGCAAATTCTGATATTGTTTTAGAAGATCATATCTCTGTTATTGCTTTCTTAGGAACAGATCCCGAATTAAAAATTAAACAAATGTCCAATCTACGGGAGCTTATCTACGATAAGTTTCAAGGATTTAAAAAGTTTCAAGTCGTTATTTTAGTCTCTAAAGGATCAGAAGACGGTGCTTATCGCTTAAAACAAGAGCTAAATAAATACAATGAGTTAAAGTATTGGCATTTTGTATTTGTCGATAATGATGATAGTCAAAAACTGTTTAATAATTTACGATCCACTTTAAGTTTAGATAGCAATTACGCTTCAGACTATGTATTTATTGTAGATAAGGATTTAAACCAAAGAGGGCGTTTGGACGATAGAACAGATAAAGAGATTGAAAAGAATGATCTAGTCTATCCGTTAACAGCCTACAACTGCACCAAAGTAGCCATTTTGAAGAATAAAATGGGAGCAGACGATTTACGTGTGTTATTTACAGAATATAGACAAAAGCGAAAAGGAGAATTTGATTCGTCTACACGTCGCGCAAACCAAATAAAACCAGATTATGAAAAAGAAAACTAATTATTCGTACATAGGAATTGCCTTCATTATTCTATTATTTGGGATTATTTTTGTGCCTAAAATTGTAAATAGAGTAAAAAATAACGACATCTCACGAAGCGATCGTTTAAGTGCTGGTCAAGACAATAACTTTTCTAGTGACGATGCGTTATCGTTTATTGAGATTAATGGGAAACGCAAAAAAGTACCAAATTTTAGCTTTACCAATCAAGATGGAGAAACCATTTCTCAAGAGGATTATAAAGGTAAGGTCTATGTTGTAGAATTCTTTTTTACAACGTGCCCAACAATATGTCCTCGAATGAATAAAAACTTGGTGGAGATTCAAGATGTATTTAAGGGAACGACCGATTTTGGTATTGCATCGTTCTCTATTACCCCAAAAACCGATACCCCAGCTATTTTAAAAGAATATGCCGAAGAATACGGCGTAACCAATCCAAACTGGAATTTAATGACGGGAAACGAAGCAGATATTTACGAATTAGCTAACAAAGGTTTTAATATATATGTTGCTAAAGTAGAGGACGAAGTAGGGTTTGAGCATTCTGGAGATTTTGCATTAATAGATAAAAATGGATTTGTGCGTTCGCGATTAGATGCCTTCGGAAATCCGAAAATTTTCTATAAAGGAATCATCAGCGAAAAAGAAAAATATGATGAAGATGGTAATGAACAGGAGATTTCAATGCTTAAAGAGGACATTAAAAAGTTGTTAAATGAATAGTACCGAAAACATCGCAAATGAGAAGAAGTATAATAAATGGATCGTTGTTTTATCCATAGTTATACCCGTAGCTGTTGCTGCACTTTTTGGCGTCAATTTAAGAGAATTAGGGTTCGATGTCCAACCGCTTACTTTTTTACCGCCAATATATGCGTCAATTAACGCGCTTACGGCTTTAGTTTTAGTAGTAGCACTAATAGCTGTCTTAAATAAAAAAGTAAAGCTTCACGAACGTCTAATGAAGTTTGCTATACTTTTGTCGGTAAGTTTCTTATTACTATATATTGCGTATCATACCACGAGTGATTCGACTAAATTTGGAGGTGAAGGTGTTATAAAATACATTTACTATTTTATTTTATTTACACACATTGTACTCTCGGTAGTTGTTATTCCGTTTGTCTTAATAACCTATGTTCGTGCTATTTCAGGAAACTTTGAGCGTCATAAAAAAATCGCTAAAGTTACATTCCCATTATGGTTATACGTCGCAGTTACTGGCGTTGTAATCTATATTATGATATCACCGTATTACACCTAAATTATTATGAAAACTAAACTCTTATTTTTTATATTTTCGCTTCTATTTTTTATTAACAGTAACGCGCAATGTGCTATGTGTCGCGCCGTATTAGAGAGTGAAGCAGGTCAAGGCACTGCAAAAGGAATTAACAACGGAATCGTGTATTTAATGGCTGTGCCTTATGTGTTAGTCTTTGGATTAGGGTTTTTTATCTATCGGAAATATTTTACAAAACCTAAGGCGTAATTGGAATAGCCAATCGTACTGTAAAGCTTCAAATGTTATCATCTGAAGCTTTTTTTTTAAACTGTCATTTATGTTTTAGTACTAAATGTGTTCGTTATAGGGCTTAAATCTGTAGTTGAACGCGCAACTTGAGATTTTTTATTTATTTATTTTTATAAATGATGTAACATTTTTGAATACTAACAGTCTAATTATTATATTCCTGTAAAATCAGTACGCAATAAAAAGCCAATTCATATGCTAAAAATTAACAAACTGCACAAGTCTTATCCCATAGGTGATTCAAGTTTACACGTTTTAAAAGGCATTGATCTCTCTGTAGAGAGTGGAGAGATGGTTGCGATAATGGGATCTTCTGGTTCGGGTAAATCTACACTTCTAAATATTATAGGAATGCTAGACGAAGCAGATGAAGGCGATTATATCCTAGATAATGTCCCAATTAAAAATCTTACCGAGAAAAAAGCAGCGATTTATAGAAATAGATTTTTGGGTTTTATTTTTCAATCGTTTAATCTTATCAATTATAAAAACGCCTTAGATAACGTGGCATTGCCATTATACTATCAAGGTTTAAAACGTAAAGAGCGTATTGAAAAAGGTCTGTTTCACCTAGAAAAAGTAGGTTTAAAAGCGTGGGCAGAACATTTGCCAAGCGAATTATCTGGTGGGCAGAAACAGCGTGTTGCAATTGCGCGAGCATTGGCAGCCGATCCTAAACTGCTTTTAGCCGATGAACCAACCGGAGCTTTAGATACCACAACTTCCTATGAAATAATGGCGTTTCTACAACAATTAAACGACGAAGGGAAAACTATTTTAATAGTAACTCACGAAGAAGATATTGCAGATATGTGCAAACGTATTGTACGCTTAGTAGACGGTGTTATTATGGAAGATAAATTTGTAGAACAAGTTAGAGCTTCGCAATATGTTTGATAGAGACCTTTGGAGAGAAATATTTCAGAGTATAAATATGAACAGAACCAGAACCTTACTTTCTGGTTTTACGGTAACGTTTGCTATTCTGCTTTTTGCCATTCTTTTTGGTATTACAAACGGGCTAACCAATACGTTCGATGAGGCTTTTAAAGACGATGCTACCAATTCTATTTTTATTAATTCTGGACGTACAACACAAGCGAATAAAGGCTTGCAAGCGGGACGTCAAATTCAATTCAAGAACGAAGATTACGATTATATAAAAAAAGAGTTCGGCGATAAAGTACAGTTTATTACAGCTCGAGTGTATAAAAATGTTAATGCTTCTTTTCAAAATGAAAAAAATAGCTATTCTGTAAGAGCGGTACATCCTGATCACCAGTATTTGGAAAACACAAAAGTGACTCAAGGGCGTTACATTAATCAATTAGATTTAAATGAAAACACCAAAGTAGTTGTAATTGGTCGTTTGGTAGAAAATGATTTGTTTTTAAAAACAACGGCAATTGGTAAATATATTAATCTTAACGGAATACAGTATAAAGTTGTTGGAGTGTTTGAAGACGATGGTGGCGATAACGAAGAGCGCTTAATTTATATGCCTATTTCAACGGCACAACAAATTTATGGTAATAACGATTATATAGATCAAATTAATCTTACCTATAACCCTGCAATGGGTTACGACCAGGCGATTGCCTTTAGTGGTTTACTAACGAAAAAATTAAAAGATCGGTTCTCGGTGGCAGAAAGCGACCAACGTGCTGTGCGAGTACGAAATCTAGCCAACGAAGCTAAAGGTATTAACCAAATGACAACGGGGTTAGGAATGATTGTTCTCGTTATTGGTTTTGGTACACTTATCGCTGGCGTAGTAGGGATTAGTAATATTATGATTTTTATTGTAAAAGAAAGAACTAAAGAAATTGGTATTAGAAAAGCCCTAGGCGCTTCACCTAAATCTATTGTATCTATTATTTTAATGGAATCTATTTTTATCACCGTAATCGCAGGATTTCTTGGTTTGGTAATAGGAATGGGCGTTCTCGAGTTGGTTGGTCCCAGTTTAGAGAAGTTTTTTATTAAAGATCCCAAAGTAAGTTTAAGCTTAGTTGTAAGTGCGACCGTAACTTTAATTGCTGCTGGTGGAATTGCAGGTTATTTACCGGCAAAAAAAGCATCGAAAATTAAACCTATAGTTGCGTTACGAGATGATTAATAAAGTAAATATAGAATTAACAGCAGTGTTTAATACGGCATCAAATCAAATAATGAGTAACCAACCAATAAGAATTAACAAATGAGATTTTTATTCGAAAGAGATACCTGGCAAGAAGTTTACGATAGCTTAAGTAAAAATGTACTGCGTACAGTGTTAACTATGGTTGGCGTATGGTGGGGTGTTTTGCTATTAATTGGTTTGCTGGGCTCGGCAAAAGGACTAGAGAATTCTTTTAATAGACTCTTCGGAAGCTTCGCAACCAATAGTGTCTTTGTGTGGGGGCAAAGTACTAGTAAACCTTTTAAAGGATTTCAAGAAGGAAAACAAGTAGTACTTACCTTATTTGATGCTAAAAAGCTAGAAGAAAATATTGATGGTGTAGAGTTTGTAGTGCCTAGAAATCAAAATCAGGGAGTGGTTACCAGAAATTTTTTGTCCGGAAGTTTTGGCGTAAATGGCGATTACCCCTTACTAGATCGCGTTCAGAAAAAGAAAATGATTCACGGACGATTTATCAATCAAAATGATATCGATTCCAATAAAAAAGTAGTCATCATTTCAGAAGAAATCTACAAGCAATTATTTCAAAAAGATGCTGAAATGATTGGCGAATACATTCAAATAAATAGTATCAACTTTATGGTTGTTGGTATGTTCGAAAACGGAAATAGAAGTATGGGGCCTACGAGCGATCTTCATATTCCGTTTACTACGTTTCAACAAATATACAATCAAGGAAATGATATTGGTTGGATAATGATTACCGGTAAACCAGAGGCCGATATTACCCAAATTGAAGCCGATGCCAAACTAATGCTTAAAAATTTACATAGAATTCACCCGGAGGACGATCGTGCTTTTGGTAGTTTTAACTTAGGTAAAGAGTTTGCTAAACTTACAGGCTTTTTAACAGGAATGCAATTTTTAACTTGGTTCGTGGGTATTGCAACATTAATTGCCGGGGTTTTTGCCATAGGTAATATTTTATTAATTACCGTTAAAGAGCGAACTAAAGAAATTGGTGTGCGCCGTGCTTTAGGAGCAACACCTTTCGAGATAAAACGACAAATTATTGTCGAAGCCGTTTTTATTACTCTTATTGCCGGCTTTTTGGGAATTATAAGTGGTGGTTGGATCTTAATTGGATTAAATGCCGCATTTGGGCAAGGGGACGAAGCCGTTCTTGTAAATGCCTCGGTACCTATTGCTGTCGTTTTTATTGCCTTGCTTATTCTCGTGTTTTTAGGAACACTTATTGGACTAATACCTGCATTTAAGGCCACCAGCATTAAGCCAATAGACGCGTTAAGAGAAGAATAATTAATACTATATATAAACCATAAAAACGAATAGATTTTTATAACCAACGTTATTAAATACATTAAAATGAAAAAAGCATTAAAAATAATTATTGGGGTAAGTTTGGTAATTGCTCTAGTTTATGTTCTAAAATATTTTAGCGACTCCAACTCTAAAGGGGTTGAAGACTTTAAAGTCGAAGAACCTTTCTACACGTCAATAAGAACTAAAACGGTGGCTACAGGAAAATTAAATCCTGAAGAAGAAATCGAATTGAAACCACAAATTGCAGGAATTATCGATAAAATATTAGTTGAAGAAGGCGATATTGTTAAGAAAGGCGATTTAATAGCAACGATTAGAGTTGTGCCTAACGAGCAAAGTTTAGTAAGTGCAAATAGCCAAATTAATTCAGCTAAATTATCTTATAATAACGCCAAGACATTGTACGATAGAAACAAAGTGTTGTTTGATAAAGGAGTCATTTCTAAACAGGATTTCGAAAATAGCCAGTTATCACTAAATCAATCGAGTGAATCGTTAAGCCAAGCACAGAATAACTACCAGATTATAAAACGTGGTTCGCTCTCTGGCGGAGGTTCTGCAAACACGAGTATTACAGCACAGATTCCTGGTACCGTATTAGAAATTCCGGTAAGGGAAGGTGATCAAGTTATAGAAAGTAATAGTTTTAATGCGGGAACAACAATCGCTACTATTGCCGATATGAGTAAAATGATTTTTGAAGGAAAAGTCGATGAAGCTGAAGTTGGTAAGCTTCAAGAAGGTAAAGAAATCATAGTGATATTAGGAGCGATTAACGAGAAAAAGTTCCCAGCAAAATTAACGTTCGTTGCACCAAAAGGAAACGAGGAAAATGGCGCAGTACAGTTTACAATTAAAGCGGATGTCGATATTGAAGAGTCTACAAAAATTAGAGCAGGTTACAGTGCTAATGCAGAGATTGAAATGGAAAGTAAAGACAGTGTTCTAGTTATAAAAGAAGCGCTACTTCAATTTAACCGTATTACCGAAAAACCGTATGTAGAATTAATGGTGGGCGATGGTCAGTACGAAAAGAAAAATGTGGAACTTGGTATTTCAGATGGAATAAACATCGAAATAACGGACGGTGTAAAAGAAGGTGATAAAATTAAAGTGTGGAACAAAGCATTAAAAGACAATAACGATGAGGATGAAAACTAAAACAATTTTCGCAACAGTAGTCGCTTTAAGTCTAAGTTTCGCCGCTTTAGCGCAAGACAAGCAATGGACGTTGCAAGAAAGTGTTAATTACGCGCTAGATAATAACATTACTGTAAAACAGGCGTCGAATACATTATTGACGAATCAGCAAGATATTATTGCTGCAAAAGGGCAGTTTTTACCATCGGTTAACGCTAATGCTAATCATAGTTTTTCTACAGGTAATGTGGAGTTGTTTCAAGGGCAATTTACCAACCGAACGTCTAATAGTACCAGTTTAGGGCTCAACGTAAATGAAACCGTTTTTAACGGATTTAGAAACACGAACTTATACAAACAATCGCAATTAAATTTAGAATCTAATCAGTTAGAATTAGACCGCATTAAAGATGATATTTCGTTAAACGTCGTGAACGCGTATTTAAATATTTTATTTAATATTGAAAATTTAGAAACGGCAGAAGCACAATACGAATTTTCTCAAAAACAATTACAACGTGTCAACGAATTAGTAGATGCAGGCGCACAACCAAGAGCCGATGTTTACGATGCGCAAGCCACTTTAAGTAGGGACGTGCAAAGTGTAACGGTAGCCGAAAACAATTATGAGTTATCTTTATTAACACTATCACAATTATTACAAGTGCCTTTTGAAGGCTTCGCTGTAGAAGTTATAGAGATAGATTCACCTTCGGAAGCATTAATGTATAACGATGTGTCTCCTATTTTAGATTATGCTTTAGCAAATAGAAATGAAGTTAAAGTCGCTGAAAAAGGTATCGAAATATCAGAATTAGGAACAGAAATTTCTAAAGCTGGATATTACCCGAGTGTCTCTTTAGGTTACGGTTTTGGATCGAATGTGTTTTATTCTAATTTACAACAAAATGAAGATCCGTTTTTTCAACAATTAAACGATCAGAAATCGCACCGTTTTACCTTGAGTGTTAATATACCTATATTTTCACAGTTTCAAAATAAAACGGCAGTTGCGAAATCGCGTATTCAAGTAGAGAATGCCAAATTGCGTTTGGAACAAACAAAATTAAATTTAGAGTCGAACATACAACGTGCGTTTACCGATGCAAAAGCGGCGTTCAGAGCTTACGACGCTGCAAAGGTATCCTTAGAATCTCAAGAATTAGCATTTAACAACTCTCAAGAACGCTATAATATAGGAGCGATGAATGCGTTCGATTTAGAGCAATCGCGTTTGCGTTTAGTAAATGCGGAGTCGTCTTTAATTAATGCGAAATATGATTTTATTTTTAAGACGAAAGTATTAGATTTCTATCTTGGAAAACCAATAACAGAATAGCCGTGGCTTTAATATTAAATATAGAAACAACAACAACAAATTGTTCTGTCTCTCTTTCTAAAGAAGGAGAGACTTTGCTTTTAAAAGAGGATTACGATAATAACTATTCGCATGCCGAACGCTTACACACATTTATCGCAAACATTCTAAAAGAAGCAAAAGTAGAGCGCGAAGATTTGGACGCTATTGCGGTTAGTAAAGGCCCAGGGTCTTATACAGGGTTACGTATTGGAGTGTCGGCAGCAAAAGGCTTATGTTATGCTTTAGAGATCCCGTTAATAGCAGTAAGTACTTTAGAGGCGTTAGCACACCAAGTAAATGCGGAAAGTGGCGTGATTGTACCGATGCTAGATGCTAGACGAATGGAAGTGTATTCGGCTGTGTTTTCCTCAGATTATGAAATGGTGCGTGCTATTGAAGCACAAATATTAGATACTGATGCTTTTGCAACATATTTAAATAACGGTAAAGTCTATTTTGTTGGCAATGGTGTTGAGAAAACTAAAACACTAATACCGCACGAAAACGCGGTGTTTATAGAGCATAAATTACCATCGGCAAGTACAATGGGTGCTTTAGCTTTTGCTAAGTACAAAAAAAGCGACACCGAAGATGTCGCTTATTTTGAGCCCTATTATTTAAAAGATTTTGTGGCTTTAAAACCAAAACCAAAACCCTAAAATATTAGTACTGTAACAGCAATTGCTCATTTATTTTTTATAAAGCTGCAACCAAGCGCGCGTTAAGAATTACTTAATCGTTTTAATACTTTACAAGGGGCAATCGTGGTTGCGTTAGGGGTTAAACGGCTTGTTTAAGCTCTCCCGATTACTATCGGGAAGCGCGTAGTGAAAGCCCGACCATGTTTTTCTCTTGGTAACGCCCAAAACCGCATTATTATACCATTAGCCTTCTTTATGAATTTCGACTTGATGTGGGTAAGGAATATCGATACCAGCCTCGTCGAATGCTTCTTTGGTACGCTCGATTAAATAGAAATGAACATCCCAATAATCGGCTTGATTTACCCAAGCTCTGGTGAAAAAATTAATAGAACTGTCTGCTAATTCCGATACGTTTACGGCAGGAGCAGGGTCTTTTAAAATAGCGGGATGCGAATTAATTACCCCTAAAATAACCTCCTTAGTTTTCTTAATATCCGAATCGTAGCCAACGCCAAATGTTAAGTTTACACGACGGGTGCTTTCGGTACTATAATTTACAATGTTGCCGTTGGATAGCGCTCCATTTGGCATTATTACTTCCTGATTATTCGTGGTGAGTAATTTTGTGTTGAAAATATCGATTTCTTTCACGGTACCAGACTGCCCTTGAGCATCTATAAAATCTCCAATTTTAAAAGGTTTTAAAATCATAATTAAAATGCCGCCTGCAAAATTAGATAGTGAACCTTGTAAAGCCAAACCAACAGCTAAACCACCAGCCGCTAAAACAGCAGCAAAGGAGGTGGTTTCAATACCTACTGTTCCTAAAATAACTAAAATTAAAACAATTTTTAAACCCCAACCAATAAGATTGCTTAAGAATTTTTTTAGGCCAATTTCTAGACCTTTTTTGTCCATTGCTTTATTAATACCTTTTAATAAGTATTTAACGATAATGCCACCAATTAGCCATATTGCAATAGCTGCGAGAACTTTTGGCCCAAGGTCTACAATGACTTCCCATCCTTTATCGATCCATTTTTGTGTTTCCATTTTATATTTTAATTTATTAGACCGTAAAATTTAACATTTTGGGAAGCTTATGCAAATTTAAAATGTTATTTCTATTATAAAAATTTAAAAAATACGCAGCTATAGTATGCCGTACTAAATGTTAGACGGCAACGCCCGTGGGTTATACAGTTATTCTTTTATCAGTTGTATGGCAGCGTTTACGTTACTTACCGGAAGTTTGCAACTCTTATTTACACAAACATAAATTAAGGTCTCTCCATCTATAAACCGATGTTCTAAAAGTGGCAAATTGCAAGCAGTTGTACTACCCACGATTAATTTATTAGGAATATAAGTAGTGTTAAGTTCTTTTAATTTTTCTTTAGCATCTTTACCTGCAATCGCTACTTCGTAATAAGGCTCTGTATAATTTAGCATTAAATCTAGCCAATTTGAAAAGCCGCTAGGGTACTCGGTAATTTCTGGCGACACATTATGGAGCATTGTAGTTGCTGTTTTTAAGTAATACGCATTGCCTAAAAAATGAGAGAGTTTAAATAAATTTTTTGCAAATATTGAATTGCTTGCAGGAATAACATTATCGCGATAGTCTATACTTCTTGATACCAGTCGCGCGTCGTTGTTATTGGTAAAAAAGAACATTTTACTAGCAGCGTCATAAAAATGATCGAAAGCATAATTGGTTAAATCCCGAGCGGTATAAAGCCATTGTTTGTCTAACGTAATTTCGTACGCTAAGATAAAAGCCTCAATAGTTGTGGCGTAATCTTCTAAAAAACCATTAATGCTGCTAGTGTCGTTTTTATAAGAATGGTATAAACTCCCATCTTTTTTTAACTGATTGTTTACAATAAAATATGCGTTTTTTAAAGCAGCATCCAAATACGTTTTGTCTCCTAAAACGCGGTAAGCATCAAGGTAGCCTTTAAGCATTAAAGCATTCCAAGAGGTTAAACTTTTATCATCTAATCGCGGTGTTTCGCGTTTCGCGCGCTCTTTTAATAAAAGGGTTTTCCACTCTTGCTTTTTAGTGTTTAGCCCGTGCTGAGATAATTTATGGTTAGTTGTAAAGTCCTGATCACTTTCCGATCGTATAAGGACGTAGTTTTTATGCTCCCAGAAACCAAAAGCATTAATATTGTAATACTCAGCAAACAATTTGTAATCGCTTTTTAAGAGAGTTTCGAGTTCTCTTTTTGTCCAGACGTAATAGGCGCCTTCTTCTAGAACCCCTTCACTCGTATTGCTATCGGCATCCAAAGACGAATAGAAAGCGCCGTTTGGTGTTGTTAATTCTCGCGCAACAAAGTCTAAGGTTTCGGTAATGACTTCTTTATATAATGGGTCCTTTGTAATTAAATAAGCATCGGCATATAAGCTTACAAGTTGTCCGTTATCATAGAGCATTTTTTCGAAATGCGGTACGTGCCATTTTGAGTCTACCGAATAGCGAGAAAAACCACCGCCTATATGGTCGTAAACGCCGCCATAAGCTATTTTTGTTAAGGTCGTATTTACGAATTTCTGAAGCTCTATATCTTTTTTCTGATACGCATAGCGCAACAGAAAGTGATAGTTGTTAGGCATCATAAATTTCTGTTGTGTTTTAACACCCCCAAATTTTAAATCGAAGTGTTCTGACCATGAGTCTACAGCATTTTCGATATCTTTAGACTGAAAATCAATCACTTCAGTATTAGGGACAATAACATCTAGATTTTTAATCCCTTGCTCAAGCTTATCAGCATAGTCGTACAATTTCTCAGGGCTGTTTGCGTACAATTTAGCAATCTGTGTTAACGCTTGAGTCCACTGGTCTTTTTTAAAGTAAGTACCGCCCCAAACTGGTCGTCCGTCAGGGAGCGCAATAACGTTTAGTGGCCACCCGCCTTGTCCTGTCATTAATTGTACAGCATTCATATACACTTGATCTATATCTGGGCGTTCTTCACGATCTACTTTTATACTTATAAAATTAGCGTTCATTATTTCGGCGACGTCTTCATCTTCAAAACTTTCGTGTTCCATAACGTGGCACCAATGGCAAGCTGCATAACCCACACTAATAATAATAAGTTTGTTTTCAGATTTAGCGCGTTCTAAAGTCTCGGTGTTCCAAGCGTTCCAATTTACGGGGTTGTGAGCGTGTTGTAATAAATAAGGGCTTGTTTCATTAATTAGAGAATTGGTGTGAGGGTTTTGCATTTGCTTTTTTATTTGTGAGTTGCAACTTAACAATAAGAATAAGAGGAGGTAACTAAAATAGTTCATAAAATCAAAGTTAATGTTTTAGAAGTGAAGCAGTTTTTAAATACTAATCTTTCTAAATAATTGTGAAATGGCGGTAGGGTTTTTTTAGAAGATGTTGTTATATAGTAGATAGCAATTTGTTAGAAGACATTCTTTACTGAATAGATGAATGGTTAATTGAATAGATAATTAACACAGTTAACGAGGTATTTAGACTGAATTGTTGTCATAAAAACTCAGTAATTATTAGTATAATTGCAGATAGATTAACCTAATATTGAAAAATAACCTCATTATAATGAAGAATTTTACATTACTCATACTTTTAGTGTTTACTTTTTTTACGGCATCTGCTCAAGATGTGCTTATGCAAAACGGGTCCATTGATACCTGTTCTGGAGTTTTCTACGATTCTGGAGGAACTTCGGCAAATTACAGCAATGATGAAAATTTCGAATATACTATATGTCCAGATACTGTAGATGCCTCAGTGCAAGTCGCTTTTACAGCGTTTGGTACTCAGGCAGCTTTTGGAGGCAACCCAGCAGATACCTTAACCGTCTATGATGGAGACGATACCTCGGCTCCTGTATTGGATGTTTTGTCAGGTACTGGTGCGGCTGCTTTTCCAGGTACTATTACCGCATCTCCAGGAAACACTTCGGGATGTTTAACTTTTGTTTTTGTAAGTAATGGTTCTGGTAATACAACAGGTTGGGCAGCAACAATAGAGTGTTTAGTGCCTTGCCAAACGATTACACCAACTATAGATAGCACAAGTCCTGTAGCCGACGGCGACGGAAATATAATAATAGCCGATGGCGATACGGTTACGTTTGATGGAAGTGCAACGTTTTCAGATGATGGAACAGGAGCAACATATTCTTGGAATTTTGGTGATGGAACAGCACCGGCAACAGGGCAATCTGCAAGTCATGTGTTTACCGGGTTTGGGACGTATACCGTAACATTAACCGTAACCGATGCAAACCCAACGGGATGTAGCGAACAAACTACAATAACAGTAATTATTCCAAGTCCTTATATAGAGGTTAGTACAACAGATTATACTGTAGATGGTTTAATAAGTGACGTGCTAATTAATAGCGACTGTGCAGGGGTTTCCAATGTGACTTCTAGTACAGGAAGTGATTTTGGTAGTGTAAATGGAATAGGATCTTTTAGCAGTACAGGTGGTAATTTTGGCTTTGAAGCGGGAATTGTATTGACGTCCGGGTCTGCCGTTCTTGCTGAAGGACCAGAAGTAGGTACGCAAAGTGAAGGAAATAGTGCTTGGCCAGGTGATACAGACTTAGAAGCTGCTATAGGTTTAACACCAGGAATTACTAATAATGCATCTTACATACAGTTTGATTTTGTGCCACTTGCCGATACTATTAGTTTCGATTTTATTTTTGCTTCTGAAGAATATGGTACGTTTCAATGTAGTTTTACCGATGCGTTTGCCTTTTTATTAACAGATCAAGCTACTGGAATAACTACAAATTTAGCTATGGTACCAGGTACCACAGATGTGGTATCTGTACTTACTGTTAGAGATAATACGTATAATACCGGTTGTCCGTCTGTAAACCCTGGATTTTTTGATTCATATTATGGACCTACTACCGGCTTGCCTCCCGCTAATAATCCAACAAACTTTCTGGGATATACGACTTCTATGACGGCGTCGTCTGCTGTAATTCCTAATAATGTATATACCATTAAATTGGTGATTGCAGACGATCAAGACACGGCTCTTGATGCCGCCGTATTTCTTAAAGCGGGCTCTTTTAATTTAGGAGGTGATTTAGGAAATGATGTCACTATCGCAGCGGGTACAGCGCAATGCCCTGGTGCTCCAGTGACTTTAGATACTCAAACACCTTCGGCTACGCATGCTTGGTATTTGGATGGCGTTCTTATTGCAGGTGAAACTGGATCTACCTACGATGCTACTGAAGCAGGAGACTATACAGTAGAAATTGTGTTCTCAGGGAGTTGCCAAGCTTCTGATACGGTAACTGTTGAATTTCTTCCAGGACCAACAATTGATAATGTTAACGATTTAACGGAGTGTAATGATGGCAACGGAGCGGTAATATTTGATCTTACTGAAAATGATTCTGAAGCTTTAGGCACTCAAGATCCTACGCAGTTTAGTATTACGTACTATAATTCTCAAGCAGATGCCGACGCAGGAACGAATCCTATTTTAGATCCTGCAAACTATTCCGGTACAGATGGAGAGCCTGTTTTTATAAGAATTGAAGATGCAACTTCTGGAACTTGTGTAGATACAGAATTATTTACCTTAAATTTCTTAAATATAACTTACAATCCAGCTCCAGATATGGAACTTTGCGATGATGCTTCTAACGATGGTACAGAACCATTCGATTTAGAGTCTCAAAATGCAACTATATTAGGAACACAATCTAATACAGACTATACGGTAACGTATTATACAACATTCGCTGATGCTAATGCAGGAACAAATGCTTTAGTTAGTGATTATATTAATGTCGTCAACCCAGAACCCATTTATGTTCGTGTTGATAGTGCAGGTGCTTTAGGATGCTTCATCGCTTCACCAACACCAGCATTTAACTTAATTGTTAACCTTAGAGACGACTCATCATTTACAATGCAAGCGACTTGCGACGGGGGGACAGTAGATAGTTTCGTAACTGCAGGAGGAACCTATACTTTTAATCCTTTACCAACAGATACAGCAACGATCGATCCGGCAACAGGAGAAGTATTGAGCGGAACGGCTGGAGCAACGTACACTATTGAGTATACCACAACTGGACAATGCCCATCAACAGCAACTTTCGATCTTACCGTTTTATCAGTAGACGATGCGAGTATAACAATGACGCCAACGTGCGACGGCGGTATTGTCGATACAGAAGCAACACCAGGCGGAACGTATGTGTTTAACCCAGTACC
>NZ_VSKN01000014.1:0-68822 GCF_008086185.1 Bizionia gelidisalsuginis | reverse complement strand
AGAGTCCATCGTCTACGCTTTATATGGAGCAGTACCGATTTGCCTCTTAAAGGGAAATCTTCAACGGTTATCTCAGGCAAGAAGCCTTTGGATTGCGCTAATTCTGATTGGTACTCCTTGGGCAGCAAGTTCTTTTCTTCTAGGTAAAAATGAACCTTACCTTCTGATGATTTATGGTCTACAATTTCAAAATAATCCATAACGCCTTCCGGTAACAAATACTGTGCTAATTTTATATCCAAGATCTAATCTGTTTTTGTCAAAGATAAAGTTTCTCCCCAAGTTTTACGTTTGATCCCAATAGATCTTGAAAACGAAGAAATAAAACAAGCTAGGGCATTTAAAAAAGGCTATCAACCACGGATTTTTACTAATGGCGATACAAGAAAACAACTTCTAGCAAGAAGCAGGTATCTACTTTACAAAGCACCATCTAAATGGACAGAAAATCAGTATCAAAGAAGCAAGATATTATTTAATGAATATCCAGATATTAAAATCGCTCACAACTTAACGCAAGAACTTCGAACTCTCTTTAATACAGCCAGTTCAATTAAAATAGCATACACAAAATTAGCACATTGGTATAATCAGGTAGAGAAATCTGGGTTTAAAGCCTTCAATACTATAGCTAACACAATACATATTAACTACAAATCAATTTTAAATTACTTCATAAATAGAAGCACAAATGCATCCGCAGAATCCTTTAACGCAAAAATTAAAGCCTTCAGAACACAATTTAGAGGTGTCAAAAATATAGAATTTTTCCTTTTTAGATTGACTACTATTTTTGCTTAAACACAACATTTAGGAATGATCCGTTTCTTTCCAGAAGCTATTGTGCGGGATTTTAGAATACGAGGCAATAATGTGTTTCTACACATAACGCGGCGTAGATGGATCAATCCTACTACGGGTAAAATAGTTATAAGAAACTGGCAATTAGTAGCAAAAGGAACTAGAATTACCAGCGATTTCGCTGATTTTTTAAAAGAACTCTATAAGTAATAATGCTAGTAGCACAGCAATAGTAGCTAAATTCTATGGTGTAAACCCTAGAAGTCTGCAAAGGCAGTACAAAGATTATTTAAGCGACTTCAATGCTTGGAGTCAAAAGTCACACGCAGAACAAAGGATGTTGTTTCCTAAAAACATCGGCTGCTACCTTTCTTTAGACTAGACCGCTTTTTCCAACGTTGATTTATATACCATTCTAACCAATAAAGATGCAAAAGGAAATAAAGGAGCGATAATAGCTATGGTAAAAGGAACTAAGGCAGATGTAGTTATAAAAATACTCCACAAGATGCCTCTAAAAGAAAGAAGGTTAAAGAAGTAACTTTGGATTTGGCGGCTAATATGTGGCTTATCGTAAAAAAAACATTCCCAAACGCCACTTTGGTTATAGACCGTTTCCATATCCAAAAACTAGCGTTAGATGCATTGCAAGAAATTAGAATCAAACACAGATGGGAAGCTCTTAACGCTGAAAATGATGACATAGAATAGACTAGAAATAAAGCATTAAAATGCAATCCTGAAGTTTTATCTAACGTTGATACAACAAAGCAACTATTGGCCAGAAGTAGATACTTACTGTATAAACCCAGTCGTAAATGGACTGAAAATCAATCAAAAAGATCAGAAGTTCTTTTTGAAAAGTGTCCCGATTTAGAAAAGGCATATAAGTTATGTCAAAATTTATCATGGATATTTAATCACACAAAAGATAAAACTTCGGCACTAGCACGTTTAGCTAAATGGGATGAGAAAGTAAGAAAGGCGTGATTTAAAAGCTTTAATACCATATCCAGAACCATGTCTATACACTACCAAAACATAATAAACTACTTTGACAACAGAAGCACAAATGCATCAGCAGAACCTTTCAATGCAAAAATAAAAGCGTTTAGAGTCCAATTTAGAGGAGTTAGAAACGTCAACTTTTACAACTGACTACTATTTCTGCTTAATCCTAAAATTCCACAAGTTTTATTCTTGAACCCAGATCGAAAGATCGAAGAGAAGAACGTAATTAATTGGTAGCATTAAGTGGCTCTCCTTAGTCTTGAGATAAATTCTTGAAATTAGATATTTAAGTTTTATAGGTTAGAATCTTTTAATAATTTGAAATATTTATAACTTAACTATTCAATTTTAAGTTGTAGTACAAGTTATTTTTTATGGAATAAGCTATCCATAATAGTGTTTAATCCTTTAAATGCAAAAATGATTGCAGCGATACACACCGCACCTCCAAGAATAAGTAAAGGGATATATAATGGCTTTTCTTGATTACTGAAGGCAACATATAAGATGGATGGGCCAATAAACATAAAGGCTATGGCTACAGCTATTTTTTTTACTCCTTTAACAAGGATATCTTTATTTGTTCTCTTTGTTTCCATTGGTATAGGCTTCAATTGATGCTCTTACATTCTTATAGTGTTCTAAAAGTGATTGAGCCTCTGTTCGTGAAATATTTAATTCGGACATTATCATTTTTATGCCACGGTCAACTAACTTATTATTACTAAGTTGCATATCGACCATTTTATTCCCCTTGACTTTTCCTAATTGTATCATTACGGTAGTAGTAATCATATTTAGGACTAACTTTTGGGCTGTTCCAGCTTTCATTCTTGAACTTCCTGTAACAAATTCAGGACCAACGATAACTTCGATAGGGAATTGAGCTGCTTGAGATAAGGGACTGTCTTTATTACAAGTAATGCAGCCTGTAGTAATTTTATGGTCATTACAGATTTTTAATGCGTGTATAACATAAGGTGTCGTTCCCGAGGCAGCTATACCGATAACAATATCATTTTCAGTAATGTTGTGTTTTTGCAAGTCTTTCCAGCCTTGGGTTTTAGAATCCTCGGCAAACTCTACAGCTTCTCTAATAGCGATATCACCGCCAGCTATTAAACCAATAACTAAGTCGTGTGGGACTCCAAATGTTGGAGGGCATTCTGAGGCATCTACAATACCTAACCTTCCGCTAGTTCCTGCACCTAGATAAAAAATGCGTCCCCCGTTTTTAAGTTTCAAAACGGCCTGATCAATTAAAGATTCAATTTGAGGTACTGCTTTTTCTACAGCTAACGGAACGGTTTTATCTTCTTTATTAATGCTAGTAAGAAGTTGTTGAACACTCATCTTTTCGAGATGATTATAGTTTGACTCTTTTTCGGTAGTTTTAATGAAATCCATAATTCAAAAATACACTATTTAGCTCAATTTTTTGATGTTTTGCGTTAGTGGTTGAGCAATTGTTGAAGCTCTCGCGATTGGTATCGGGAAGCGACTTGCGAAGACACGACCTGCCGGGTAACGCCCAAATTATTTTTAATGAATTAGTTAATAGACAAATGATGTCTAAAGTACAATCTAATTTTAGATTATATTACAGTGGGATGATGTAGTACGTTTTGCGCTAGAAATCCTTATGAAAAAATGGTATAAATCAATTTGAACTTGTAATGATTATTCGACGGTATAAATTAATTCGTTGGCCTGTGAAAGTCTGAAATATCCTAAAGGAAAATTATCTGGCTTGGTTACATTTATGCAGTTACCGCGTACGGTTGCTGGTTGTGTTTGGAATGGACCACCACCACTTTGGTTGCTTTGCTGTAAAAGAACAGTCATATAAACGAAAAACTGTTCTGATATTCCGTAATTACGAATTTTGAGTTGGTCTCCAGCTTTTAAATCTTCTTCTGAAAAAAAGGCAAATATTTGATTGCCATTAAAAAACTCATCTTCGTAGACTTCTAATGTTGGTATAATGGCGATATCTGTAATAAATTCGTAGAAATAGTAGTTTTCTTGATTTTCAGGATCTGTATAATAGGCTTTTATTTCTATATCTTCACCTGAGAATCCACTTTCATTTTTTTGTTCGATATAATCTATTGGCGTAACAGACGTTAATGTTTCGGTGGCGGTATAGTCTTCATTTTTATAAGTAATATTCAAGGTATATTCTGAATCTATAACAGGTATAAAAGTAGAATTTTTATAGATACCACTATTATTTTCCTCAGTAAAAAAGAATGTGTTATTTGCGGTATCTGTAATGGTTACAATGGCATTGTTTGCCGGCGGAATAGTAGTGTTAAAATAGGGTGCTGATTGAGTGAGTTTAACTTCTTGCACGTTCCCGGCGGTACCATTAAACCAATTAATAGAGGCTTCAATAACCAATTTGGGTTCGGCTTTAGGGACTTGGATATCTATAACATCTTCGCAAGAAAACGTGCTAATAAGAAGTACAAATAGGAGACTTAATTTTTTCATAATTTAAAACTTAAAATTGTAAGAAACAGATGGAATAATACCGAAAATGGCTAGGCGAGTGGCCTCGTTTGTTCCTGTAATTCTATTCTCTCCAAAGGAAATAGACGCGGCATTACGTCTATTATACAGGTTATAAATACCAAACACCCAGTTGCTTTGCCAACCTTCATTTTTATTCGGTTTTGGCGTGTAAGTTGCCGACAAATCTAAACGGTGGTAGCTAGGTAAGCGTGTAGAATTACGATCGCTATAATTAGGGATACTAATGCCATTGTAAACATATTGCCCGTTTGGATAAGTCGTTGGCTGGCCCGTTTGAAACAAAAAATTAGCATTTAATAACCATTTTTTGTTTATATCGTAGCTTGCTGTAATAGATATATCGTGGGTTTTATCGTAAGGCGTATTATACCAATTTCCATTATTTATTCCGGTTTCTATAGGTGTTCGGCCCTCTGTTTTTTGTTCGGATTTTGAAAGTGTGTAAGATAGCCAGCCTTTCAAGCGGCCCTCATTTTTTCTTAATAGAAGTTCTAATCCGTAGGCCCGGGATTTTCCATTTAAAATAACGCGTTCGATGGCGTCGTTTGCGATTAAATTGGTGCCGTCTATATAATCTATTCTATTTTTGATGTCTTTGTAATAGGTTTCTATTTCTAAAGAATAGGCGTCATCATAAAAATTCTTAAAATAACCAATAGCATATTGATCGAGTAATTGCGGTTTAATATATTTTCCGCTAGGCGCCCATACATCTAAAGGCGTAGGGGATGATGTGTTTGACAATAAGTGTAAATACTGACTCATTTTATTGTAGCTCGCTTTTACTGATGATGTGGCGTTAAGCTGATAAGCTAAAGCTATACGAGGCTCTATATTTGCAAAAGATTTTATAGTGTTACTTTGGTTAAATGATTCGGTGCCGATAGTTTTAGCTTGCTGGTAAATCTGGAAATTAGGATTAAAGACAACGGGGTTATCATTCTCATAGATGTTAAGTTCCTTTTGGCCTAACCTTAAAAACGAACTTAGTCGTACGCCATAGGACGCCGTTAATTTATTAGAGATTTTATGTTCAGCATCTACGTACACTGCATTTTCGAAAGCATATTTTTTTATTAAATCTTGAGCATTAATACCAGAAGTAGGGGTAGAAGGTTCTATCTCTCCAGGGTTAAAACTGTAATACATACTGTTTAATCCATATTGAAGTTTTAAAGAATTGCTTACATAATGTTTCAAATCGTATTTAAAATTCAGGTTTGATATGCCCGACTGCCAATCGAACTCCACAAAATTTAGGTTAAGACCATAATAATAATCAGAATAAATTAAAGACATATTACTGAATATTTTATCTGAAAATAGATGGTTCCATCTAAAATTTACAACGGTGTTACCATACGTGTTTTCGAAGCTATCGGAAATACTAAATACATCGCGACCAAAATATCCCGATAAATAAATGTTATTTTTACTATTTAATTTATAGCTTAACTTTGTGTTGAGATCGTAGAAATAAGCGATGTTATTTATATCGAAAATAGGAAGGAATAAATGGGCATAAGAACTTCTTCCTCCTAATAGGAAAGCGCCTTTTTCTTTTTTAAGAGGTCCTTCAACTAAGAGTCGGCTGGACACTAAACCCACACCACCATTAGCTTGAAAAGATTTGTTATTACCTTCTTTTTGATAAATATCTAGTACTGATGATACGCGACCGCCATAGCGCGCAGGAATTCCACCTTTATAGAGTTTTAAATCTTTAATGGCATCAGGATTAAAAACCGAGAAAAAACCGAATAAATGGGAAGAATTAAATATGGTAGCTTCGTCTAAAAGAATTAAATTCTGATCCGCAGAACCACCGCGAACATTAAATCCAGAGGCGCCCTCGCCGGCACTAGTAACGCCAGGAAGTAAGGTGATTGCTTTAATCACATCGGCCTCGCCTAGCACAACAGGAATTTGTTGAATGGTAGAAGAACTCAATGCATTGACACTCATTTGAGGGTTTTTTATGTTTAGTTTTTCAACATTCTCAGTAATAATGACTTCGTCTAGACTTTCTAAAGATTCGTTTAAAGTAAATGTTTGTGAAATGTTTTGGTCTAAGATAATGGTTTCGATACGTTGTTTATACCCCAAGTAACTTATAACAACTTCATACTCTCCTTTAGGCATTGTTATCGAGAAAAAGCCGTATTCGTTAGTTATAGTTCCAACTCTTTCATTAGGGAAAATGATATTTACGCCAATAAGGGTTTCGTTGCTATTTTCTTCTAAAACAGAACCGCTTAATGTAAATCTTTCTTGTGCATAAAGCTGAAAAGAGAAGCAAGTAAAGCAAAGAATAAGAAGTTTTTTTATCACGATTTAGGTTGTTTTTTATGAATACTAAAATAATGAAAAAGCCCTAAATTATTAAGCATTTCTAAATATTATTACCATTATTATGAAGAAATTAGTTTTAATATTATTTATCTATGTTTTGTAAAACACTAACAAATACAATGTTGGTTATAAAATGATTAAAACAAAAAAAGCACCCCAATGGGTGCTTTTTTAATATATGTAGTAAGTACTAACTAGTTTACATTACCAATAATAGTGTTTAACGTTGTGCTTGGTCGCATTGCGTTTACTATTAATTCTTCAGTTGGCATATAGTAGCCACCTAGGTCTACAGCGTGTCCTTGAATGTCGTTTAATTCGCTTACAATTTTAGATTCATTGGCTTTTAAATCTTTAGCTATTTTCTCAAACTGTGCTTTTAAATCGGCATCCGTAGTTTGTTTTGCTAAAGCTTCCGCCCAATACATCGCTAAGTAAAAATGGCTTCCACGATTATCTAATTCGCCAGTTTTACGGCTAGGTCCTTTTTTGTTGTCTAGTAACTTTTCAGTAGCATTATCTAAAGTATCTCCTAAAACTTTCGCTTTCGAGTTGTTGTTAACGTCACTAAAATGCTCTAAGGAAACAGCTAATGCTAAAAATTCACCTAATGAATCCCAACGTAAATGGTCTTCTTCTATAAATTGCTGAACGTGTTTTGGAGCAGATCCACCAGCACCCGTTTCAAACAATCCACCACCGCCCATTAACGGCACAATAGATAACATTTTTGCACTAGTACCTACTTCCAGAATAGGGAATAAATCGGTTAAGTAATCTCTTAATACATTTCCAGAAACCGAAATAGTATCTTCACCTTTCTTTAAACGTGCTAGTGTAAATTTAGTCGCTTCAATAGGTGATAAAATTCGAAGGTCTAAACCTGTTGTGTCGTGATCTTTTAAGTATGTAGTTACTTTTTTAATTAATTCGACATCGTGTGCTCTGTTTTCGTCTAACCAGAATACAGCAGGCGTTTTTGATGCTCTTGCACGGGTAACCGCAAGTTTTACCCAGTCTTGAATTGGTGCATCTTTAACTTGACACATTCTCCAAATATCGCCAGCTTCCACAGTATGCTCAATTAACGTTTTTCCTTCAACATCTATAACACGAACAACACCGTCTGTAGCTATTTCAAACGTTTTATCGTGAGAACCGTATTCTTCAGCTTTTTGTGCCATTAATCCAACATTAGGAACTGTTCCCATAGTTGTAGGATCGAAAGCACCGTGTTCTTTACAGAACTCGATAGTTGCGGTATAAACACCAGCGTAACTACTATCTGGAATTACGGCTTTTGTATCTTGAGCTTTTCCTTCGGCATTCCACATTTGTCCAGAGTTACGGATCATTGCTGGCATAGAGGCATCAATAATAATGTCACTTGGCACGTGTAAATTGGTAATACCTTTATCACTATTTACCATCGCTAAATCTGGACGAGCTTCGAATTCTGCATCGATATCTTTAAGAATAGCTTCTTTTTTATCTTGAGGTAACTCTTCTAGATTAGACATTAAATTTGCAAATCCATTGTTGACATCCACACCAATTTCTTCAAAAGTCTTGCCGTGTTTAGCGAACACATCTTTAAAGAACACACGTACAGCATGACCAAATATAATAGGGTCGCTAATTTTCATCATAGTTGCTTTCATGTGTAATGAAAACAGTACGTTTTTATCTTTAGCATCAATAATTTGCTCTTCTAAAAACGATAAAAGGGCTTTTTTACTTAATATGGTGGCATCAATAATTTCACCTTTTAATAAGGCTAAACCACTTTTTAAAACAGTAGCGTTTCCAGAGGCATCAGTATGCTCTATTTTAATAGTCGTTGGTGCGCTTAATGTTAACGACTTTTCGTTGTTCGCAAAATCTCCTGAACTCATTGTTGCTACGTGAGATTTTGAGTCTTTAGACCAAGCTCCCATAGAATGCGGATTATTTTTCGCATAATTTTTTACGGCTTTAGGAGCGCGACGGTCACTGTTTCCTTCTCTTAATATAGGATTTACGGCACTACCTTGAATTTTATCGTAACGTAATTTTATATTTTTTTCTTCTTCAGTTATTGCTTCTTCCGGGTAATTAGGAAGTGCAAAACCTTGAGATTGTAATTCTTTAATAGCCGCATTTAATTGCGGAGCAGAAGCGCTAACGTTTGGTAACTTTATAATATTAGCTTCAGGGTGCTTTACTAATTCTCCTAACATCGCCAAATCGTCGGATACACGTTGGTTATCTTTTAAAAAATCTGGAAACACAGCTAAAATTCTTGCTGCTAAAGAAATATCTTTGGTTTCGATGTTTATTCCTGAAGAGGCAACAAATGACTTTACTATAGGTAGAAAAGAACGAGTTGCTAAAGCGGGAGCTTCATCTGTTTTTGTGTAAATAATTTTTGGTGCTTGTGACATAATTTAGTGTATGCTTTGTTTTAACAATTAAGAGTTGCGAATATACGAAATTCTTATAGCTTTTTAAAGACTTAAACAAAGTGCTTTTTAGATTTAATAACCTTTTTATTTTATAAGATGAAAATTATAAAATTCTTAAAAATAGTGTGTTTTATTATATAATTACCACCTTATAATCAGTTAATAAACCCAATGCATTCACTTTAGAGAATTTTGCGCCCTTAATTTTGTTGTATCGGGGAGAAATACTCAAGTTTTTAGCAGATGAGAGGTCTGCCTTTTCTAAGTTTGTATTATTAAATAGCGCTTGATTTAAATCGCAATTAGCCAAAACGGCACCAGAGAGATCTGCGTTTGTAAAATCGGTTTTCTGTAAATTACAATCGGTGAACGCAGTGTTTTTTAATGATAAACCATAAAAAGAAGCCAAACTTAAATTACACGTTACAAAAGATAATTCTAGTAAAAACGGATTACTAGCGTTAAAGGGAGTGCCTAAAAGTTTACAATTATTAAAAGTAACGGATTTAAAAGCGGTGTTTTTAATTTTAGCCGAACTAAAATTACAATCTATAAACTCACAGTCTAAAAAGACAGTCGATGTTAAATACATAGCCGTAAAATCGCAATCTATAAATGTACAATTATCGTATTCTGCGTTTAGTAATTCTGCGGAAGAAAACGGCGTCCTTTTATAAGTGGCATCGGTAATATAGGGTGCATTCATTAAAATTTTATTTAAGTGCGTGGTAATAGTGAAACCCAAAAATACTCAATATATAGGCGATCGTAATACTAACAATTTAAATAAATAACAAAAGCCATAACACGATAGATTGAACTATAATTGTTATGGCTTTTTTTGAGAGAACGCATCGTGATCTATTTAGTTTTAACTAAAACAATCTAAAACTACTGTTTTACATTGGTTCGATTCAAGAGTTGTTAGCTCAATGATACATTGTGTAACTTTCAAAATGTATTGTTCTGTTACAAAAATGTACCCGTTAATTGTTTTTTAAACGCCTATGACTTCACCTCGTTTTAATATAGGTTGTATACGCGTTTTGCTAATTAGTACTTTAATCATTTTCGATCTATTTCCTAAGGCTAGCTCTGGTTTTAATATGCGGCGAATAGTTTAAAATACACACCATTAAAACACTGTAGTTTCTAAGTCTAAATATAAAATGAAATTACTTCGAAACTAAAAAAACAATTTAAACTTAATTTTTTGAGACATTGAGAAAGTAGAATGTTTTTACTTCAATATAAAAATGTGTTATTATAACTAAACTAAATCAATACATTTTTATATATAAAATACTGTATTATTAATTCTAAATATCTATAAAAATTAAGGTGTTAAAGAACGTAATGTTCGAATTTAATCGCACGTAGATTTTTTAAATCATTACCCAAATAAACGCGGGGTGGTCTTAAATTCTCTCACTAAGATACATTATAGTTTCCTGTATTCCTAAAGCTTTAACATTTTAGTTGTCAATGTGTTATAAACAGAGGTTATTAACAATTGTTAATAAAAGCAAAAGCCCTGTTTTATTTTAAAACAGGGCTTTACAACTATATAGGAACAAAAATTATTTTCTTCTTGCTTCTTTAATTCTAGCTTTCTTACCAGTAAGACCTCTAAAGTAAAAGATTCTAGCTCTACGAACTTGACCTTTTTTGTTGATTTCAATTTTCTGTAATGCCGGTAAGTTTACTGGGAAGATACGCTCTACACCAACTGTTCCAGATATTTTTCTAATTGTAAATGTTTCAGAAGAACCAGCGCCTCTTCTTTGTAATACGACACCTCTAAAGAACTGTGTACGTACTTTTTCACCTTCTCTAATTTCGTAATAAACTGTGATCGTGTCACCAGCTCCGAACTCAGGAAAGTCCTTTTTTGTTACAAACTCGTCTTGTACAAATTTTATTAAAGATTCCATCTTTATTTCTTTTTAATAATTATAAATTCAAATTAACATTCGCGTATCTCGCCAGAGGTTAACCCGAGATTGGGTGCAAAAATAACCATTATTTAGTAATTAGCAAGTTATTTCTTCATTTTTATGGTGTGACCTACTGCTCTTAAAAAGAGTGCAGTAGGTCAGGCTTTCACTACGCGCTTCCCAATGACTATCGGGAGCGCTTAAACACGCCGTTCAATCCTTAACACAAGCCTGCTTAGTATTTAACAGTAAAGTTTTAATCGCCATTGTTTTTTAACTGTATAGGAATCCAAATGGTCTCCTCTGTGTGGCTCTCTTTTTTATTGAGCGCTGTGTCTATAACATTAAAATGCGGTCGATTGGCTAAATCATAAATAGAATTCGGTAACTAGTCGTTAAATATGCGCTCCATATGTTCAGAAAACAACTCTACTAATCCGTTAAAGGTGAAAAGGCATATAGTCCGCGAGATAATTCTAATGATTTAAAGGCTTGTGGTTTTGTGTTACAGTTATACACTGCAATAGTAGCCCCTTTTGTAAATGTGTTTTCGGGCGTAAAATGAGAAAAATAGGCGCCGTCATAAATTAAAACCTCGTAAATAAGTGCATTTGTTTTTTTCGTAACGCGTTTTCTCTTGGGCATGAAAGCAGAGAAAAGGGTTTCAGTTTTATTTTCGATTAAAGACATTTCGCAAGAAAGAACAACCAATTGTTTTGTCTCAATAGTTTCAATTTTTGGGCGTAGCTTCATCTAAAATAAGAATAGCGTTAATCGTCTAATAAATCCGGTCGTCTATCTTTAGTACGCTGGTAAGCTTGTTCTTCTCTCCATTTTTCAATCTTGGGAAAATTTCCGCTAAATAACAATTCTGGAACCTTCCAGCCTTTATAATCTCTAGGTCGCGTATAAATTGGTGGTGCTAATAAATTATCTTGAAACGAATCGGTTAGGGCAGAAGTCTCGTTACCTAAAACACCAGGAATTAATCTAATAATAGCATCACAGAGTACAGCAGCACCCAATTCGCCACCAGACAATACATAATCGCCAATAGATATTTCGCGGGTTATAAATTGGTCGCGAACACGTTGGTCTACACCTTTATAATGGCCGCATAAAATAATAACATTTTCTTTTAACGATAAATGGTTCGCAATGCCTTGGTTTAACGTTACGCCATCGGGTGTCATAAATATAACCTCGTCGTAGTCGCGTTGCTCTTTTAATGCGGTAATGCATTTATCTATGGGCTCGATCATCATTACCATTCCAGCACCACCTCCAAACTGCGTGTCGTCTATAGACTTATAATTGTCGGAAGTATAATCGCGAAGATTATGAAAATGGACTTCTACTAAATCCGCATCGATCGCGCGTTTTAAAATGGAGGCATTAAAAGGGCTTTGTAATAATTCTGGTAAAACGGTAATTATGTCAATTCTCATACGTCAGCTTTAAGCTGCAAAGATAATTTAATTGTGTTATAAATAGAACTTGTTTTTGTCGTGTTTTTTATGAAATAATAACGTATTGAAAACATAAACTGTAGTTAAGAAGATTTAAATAAGCTATTTTTGCAGGCTAATTTTTATGGTTATGAAAAAAGCAAGAATCGCATTGGTTATAGGGATTTTTTGTATTTCAATTTTTCCGATTTTGGTTAAATTAAATTTAACGCCCGGAGTTATCTCGGCATTCTACAGGATGGCGATTGCCTCTGCCATTATATTGCCTTACGCGTTAATTACAAAAAAAATTAAAATCAAATCGAAACGGCTTTTAGTATTAGCTATAATCTGTGGTGTTGTTTTTGGACTGGATGTTGCCGTTTGGAATGTTGCCATTCAAGAGTCTACTGCCACACAAGCGACATTATTAACTAATTTATCGCCCGTTTGGGTTGGTATCGGTGCGCTTTTCTTTTTAAAGGATAAGCCCACTAAAAATTTCTGGATTGGAACCGTTATCGCTATTGGCGGAATGGTTTTATTAGTGGGTTTAAAAACCTTTGTAAACCTAGATTTTAACCTAGCGTTTTGTTTTGCTATACTGTCTGGAATGTTATATGCCGTCTATATGTTAGTAAGTAAAGATGTTTTAACAGAGTTAGATGTGGTTACTTTTATGTCTATTACTTTACTGTCGTCTACTCTTTCTTTAGGAATTATAAGTTGGGCGATTGGCGAACCCTTTTCAGGTTTTAGTAATGCCGGTTGGTATGTGTTGGTTATTCAAGGTGTTGTTTGCCAGTTGTTAGCGTGGTTGCTTATTAGTTTCGCTACTAAACATATGAGAGCGACTCGTGTGTCGGTAAGTTTGTTAGGGCAGGCAGTATTGGCTTCTATTTTGGCGTGGTACTTTCTTGATGAAGCTATTTCACTACAAATGGTAATTGGTGGTTTTGTATTACTGTTTGGTATTCGGGTTACGTTTTACACCAAAAAAATAGGAATAACCCTAAAATAGACTTTAAGGGTAAGATGGTAAAGTTATAATTTCAACTACTTTATAAAAAAAAAGCCAAGCTATTTTTAAAATAACTTGGCTTTTATGTTTAAATAAGGATGAAGATTATGCTTCTACCTCACTTTTTTTAATTTTTCTAAATGGGAAAGAATTAAAAACACTTCGTTTTCCAAAACGAGATTGTTTGTCACTTTGAGAGAATTTAATGTAAAGTGCTTTATTAACACCAAAATACTCGTAAGTATTTCCGTCAAGAAAAGTCACTTCAAGCAATAACCCTTTATGTTTCCAATCCATAATAGGACTAGAAATAGTGGTCGTATATTCTTCTTTGTTGGCCGCGATAGTTTCTGGTGCCATACTTACCAAGAAATGATAACCATCAATAATTTTACGGCTCATTTGCTCAGCTTCAATCGCTTTGTCGTCTCCCTGCTGAAACTTATCAGGATGCCATTCTTTAACTAAACTTCTGTAAGAGGTCTTTAAACTTTTTAAAGTCATCTCACTCTCAGCGTTAAATAATTTTTTGTACTCGTTAATACGTTTCATAAAAAAGGGTTTTCTAAATAAGGCGCAAAGGTACTATATTTATTTTGTTTTGATTATTAGAAAGTTAAAAAAGTTTTCTGCTTATTTCTCAACACGCAAGATAAGTCTATAAAGGTAGTGTTAGCTTCTTAAACAAGCTTTAAAGGTTTATATATTGAAAAATAAAAAACATCGGATTGGCTAATAATAAAGTTATAAATAATGCCATTACTCGTAAGCTTCGCCCTTTATAGTCTTCTCAATCTATTTTTGTTTCTTCGGTATCTGTGCTTTTTTTGCTAAATGTCGTAGTGTTAACCTTTACAAATCGGCGATATAATTAAGCTAAAAGCGGTGTGCTACGTAGTATAAGGTAGTTTTATACTTACATTAAAGATGAAAATAGACTTAGAATACGCTCGTACAGCGTAACATATAATGGTCTTTTGTTCCATTCTTCAATCTTTATTTTATCAGCGGTTTCTAAATCTTTATAAAAGTTATGTTTTAATTCTTGAGCGATTTTTGTGTCGTAAACGATTGCATTTACCTCAAAATTTAAATCAAAACTTCTATTATCTAAATTCGCGGTTCCTACAAATGATACATAATTATCACATACCATTGTTTTAGCATGCACAAAGCCTTTATTGTATTTGTAAATAGCGACACCGGCCTCTAATAATTCTTGATAATAGGAATTGCACGTGGCGTTAATTATAAATGAATCTGAAACACTTGGTACCAAAATCTTGATTTTTATACCGCTTAGAGCTGCTATTTTAATGGCGTCCAAATAGGATTTTTCTGGAATAAAATAGGGTGTTGTTAGCAGTATTTCTTCTTTCGCTAATCCAATCGCTTGAATTAATGTATACATTATATTTGGATAGTCTGACGATGGCCCGCTAGCAATAATCTGTGTTAGTTGATTACCGTAAACAGTTTCGATGGTATCTTCCAATGGGAAAAAACGGAATGAAAATGCTATATTTTGTTCGGCACAAAAATTCCAATCGGTAAGGAAAATATATTGTAAATTAAGAACGGCTTTACCGGTTATTTTTAGGTGAGTATCGCGCCAAAATAAAGCGCTAGAATCAGAATTTATATATTTATCTGAAACGTTTATGCCGCCAACAAACCCAACAGAACCATCAACTACTATAATTTTACGGTGATTACGGTAATTAATTCTATTGGCTAATTGTATAAAATTAATTTTATAAAATGGTACGGCTTCAACACCGGCTTGTTTCAGTTTTTCGATGAATAACTTTCTAATAGAATGACTTCCAAAATCATCATAAATAAAACGCACTGTTACACCTTCTTGCGCTTTCCTAATCAAAATATCACCAATCGCATTTCCTATCTTGTCATCGACAAAAATGTAATATTCAATATGAATATGATCTTTGGCGGCTTCTAAACTTTTTATAACTTCAGGAAACTTATGCTCTCCGTTAATTAATAATTCTACGGCATTGTTATCTGATACAAAATGGGTTTCTCGTCTGTAATTCGCTAAAGGAAAAAAATGGCCAATGGCCGACTTATGAGCTTGAAGAATTTCTTCGGCTTTTCTAGCGACATTCTCTTTCAATTCATCGTAAGAGCTACTGTCGAATTCTAATTTTTTAAGGTAAAGCTTCTTTTTACGATAATTATCACCAAAGGAGAAATAGAAAAACATCCCAAAAACAGGAAAAATAATAACGACAAAGAGATACGCGGCCGTTTTACTTGCCAAATTGGTATTATAAATAACACGAATGCAAACGGCGAACACTATAATTAAGTAGACGATGTAAAAATAAATAGAATTCAAAATCGTGTGTTTAGAAGGTTTAAAGTAACCATTTTTATTTCTATTAAAACAAGCGTGGCAACCTATGTCAATATTATTTTTTTATCACTTTTTTTGAGTGGTGTGAGCCATCCGCTATAATATTTAGAAAATAAATACCGTTTTGCACTCTTGATATATCAAGTTTTATAGCATTAGTACTCTTCCAAGTGTTTTCTGAGACCAGTTTTCCTGTCATATCAATGAGTTGTACACAGATTGTCTTGTATGTTTTAATACTTGACATATTTATGTAGTGAGTTGCAGGATTTGGAGATAACGAAAAAAAGTCTCTTTTAAAATAAACGGTACTTAAGCTAATATCGATATTAAAATCTTTAGTTACTGTATTTGCTTTGCCGCATTTTGTCACCGTTAACGATACCGTATACGCACCAGATTCTGTATAATTGTGAACGGGACTTGTTTCTGTAGAGGTATTACCGTCTCCAAAATCCCAGAATATGGTGTCGGCAGTGTCACTTGTGTTTGTAAAATCAATAGCCCCGTCTGTAACAACTTCCGTAAAACTAGCTGTTGCTGGAGGCCCCGTAAAATCCCAATTAGAAAGCGCATTAAAAACGACCGTTTGTGTGGCTAATTTTATAGTATTCGCGGCCGTTTCTGGCAACGTTGAATTCCAAGGCATTAAAGTAGGATCTTTTTTATAAATAAGAGTATAAAAGGTACAAGCAGCGGCATACGATCCGGCTAACGATGGATGAGAACCATCACCGGCATACAAATTAATACTAGGATAATTAGTTCTAATATAACGCCAAACAGCACCAACGGGTGCAACTTTAGCTGTATTAGTATCTGCCATAAATGTGTAAGACGATTGTATAACGTCGTTCATACTTTCGTAAGTACAAACCCACGGTAAATTATTACAATTATTGGCATCCCCATTTTCGCGACCCCAAGTCATATAAAACAAAGGTTGCGCACACTCGTTATTTTCTCGAATAGCATTACTAAGCGTTATGGCGTGCGGAAAAACTTCAGATTCCATTTGCGATTGTGGCAAAGACGTTTCCTGACTTTGCGCTTGTAAGGTCACATAATCCCATTGTTCGGCATTAATTTTATTTAAAGTAGTGGTATTGGTAACGTGATTTAAAAACCGGTAGCCACCAGGCGTATTCGAATCGTAAATTAAAATATCGCCCGTGCTTGTAGCCATATTTTGTACAAGCAATGGTAAGTTGTTTGCAGCCGTATAACTATTACCAAGAAATAGTACTTTTTTAGTAGTCTGACTGTACGAGATTACCGAAAAGGCTGGAAAATAAAGAAAAAATAGAAGTTGTTTCATTACTGTTAAAATGTTCGTTATATGGTGAAATGTAATGATTAAAAAGACTAAGTTTTCAATATAAAAAATTAAAAACGGAAAGGATCATCTTCAATACACATATCTCAATTGAATAGGAACTAAAAAGAAGGACGTTCTCGACTAAGCATTTTTATAAAGAGCTAATCCTTCTTCAATTTGTAAGGTTGCTAAATCTATACTATTAAAATGGTCGTTGTTGCAATGTAAAACGGATAATTCTGTACACGCTAAAATTACCGGAGCTTTCGAACTGTACTTTTTTAAAAGCGTGTAATAAGTGTTTGTCTCTGTTTCAGTTTCGGTGCTTGCGTACACACTTTGTCTAAACTGATCTATAAACACCATATCTTCCACGGAAGGGGATTGAATCTGGATACCCTCCGCAGCAAAATACTCTATAAAATAAGGCGAAGTCATTGTATACCGTGTTCCAAAAACGACGGCTGATGCTTCCTTTTTCAGTTTCAAAATCTTCGCACTTAAAGACAGCGGGTGCAATACCTTTAGAGGAGTGGCTAAACGATCGATAGTTTCATGAATGGTAATATTTGGAATTAATAAATGGGTAATAGGGAGTTTTTCTAATGTAGTGATTACCTCTGAAACCGTTGGTAATAGCGTATCAAAATCGTTTGGTAAATACGGGTTTATGGTGTTAAAATCAACGTTAACTAATATAAAAGGAAACGTGCTATACCCTTTTTTTTGACTCTGAAACGCCGTGTTTAAGGCATTTATATAAAATAACGTACTTCGGTTTCCTAAACCTAAAATGCCTAAAGCTTCACCCTTTTCGTTCATTTGTTTATCGTTTTTCTAAAATATAATCGGCAAAATACTTATTAGAATCTAATAGTTTTGTAACTATCGATAAATCGCTATTTTTTAAAATAGAGCCCAGAACATCATCGTTATATTTGCGAGATGTTTCGGTATGTATTTTTTCTCCAGCTTTGAATTGAAATGTTTTGTTTAAAGCGCCAATAGTCACGTTTTGATTTTTATCGCTAACGATAAAGCTTTTAGCAATTCCTGTATTTTCGGAATATTCGGGCGTGTGAGAAAACTGTTGTAAATTAAAATCGGCTTCCAATTCTGAGTTAATTCTATGTAGTAAATTAAAATTGAAAGCTTTAGTAACGCCCGCTTTGTCATTGTACGCCGGTAAAACGATATGTTCTGGTTTTATTAAATCGATCCCTAAAAGCACTTTGTCATTTTTGTTTAAAGCATCGCTTAAATTAGAAATAAACGTTTTAGCTTCGGCATCGCCTAAATTGCCAATATTAGACCCTAAAAACAAAACTATTTTTGGGTGGTGAGAATTCTTTAGGCCCTCTAAAACTTCAAAATAATCACCTTGCTTTTTGGTCACTTTTACTTTTGGTAGCTCTTTAGATAAACGCGTTTCTAATTGTTCCAAAGCATTTAAAGAAATATCGATAGGTAAATATTCAAACGCATAATTTTTATGAGATAATACCTTAAGTAACTCTTTGGTTTTAGTACCATCTCCAGCACCTAATTCTATTAATTCGAAATAAGTGTCTGGCGCTATTTTTAATGTATCAATAATATCTTGCGTCTGATTTTTAAAAATATCAAATTCTGCTTTCGTTAAATAGTACTCGGGTAAATTCATTATTTTAACAAAAAGAGCATCGCCAATTTTGTCGTAGAAATATTTTGAGGGTAGTGATTTTTCGTTGGCACTTAGCCCAATATTAATATCGTTTTTAAAAGTATCTTTCATATAGTTTTTTATTTGGCTAATCGAAGTCCTGAAAATTGCCATTGGGTTTCTGGTGAAAAGAAATTGCGGTACGTATACCGACTATGGTTTGCCGAGGTCGCTAAAGACGCTCCACGAAGTACCATTAAATTTATCATAAATTTTCCGTTGTACTCACCAACGGCGCCTTCAGCCACTTTAAAATTAGGATAGGGTAGGTATGCCGAATTGGTCCACTCCCAAACCGATCCCCAAGATAATTGATTAGATGCTATTTCCCATTCAAATTCTGTAGGTAAGCGGTAACCGGCCCAAAAGGCATATGCTGAAGCTTCGTAAAATGAGATATGTGTTAAAACGGCGTCGACATCGACCGGTTGTAAACCCGATAAGGTGTAATGATACCATTCGCCGCTAACAAATTTCCAATATAACGGACTCGAGATGTTGTTATTCTGTAGCCAATGCCAGCCGTCATCCATCCAGAATTTAGGACTCTTATAACCGTTGTCGTTAATAAACGCAATAAAATCAGCGTTTGTTACCATGTCTTTAGAAATTTTAAAATCTTCTAAAAACACGCGATGAGCGCCTAGCTCATTATCGTAACTAAAACTATCGTCTGTGTGGCCTATTTTATAAACATCGGCATTAAAGGATAACCACTCTTTAGTGGTGTCCTGTTTGCTGATGTAATTTTTATTTGAATATCTTGGATATGTAGGGTTATGCGAAAAAGTGAATTTTAAATCGGTAAGTAATAATTCTTGGTGCTGTTGCTCGTGATTAATTCCTAAAATGGTTAATTCCCGAATAGTTTTAGAAGGCGAATTGCTAAGCACGGTCTTCATTTTAGCATCTATATGTTGGCGATACTCATAAATATCAGTAATAGAGGGTCGTGTAATTAAGCCGCGGTGTTCTCGTTTTATGCGTTCTCCTAAACTGTTGTAATAACTATTAAATAAGAAGGCGTAGCTAGCGTCGAACACGTCATAATTATCGCAGTGTTTTTTTAATATCATTTCTTCAAAAAACCAAGAGGTATGCGCCAAATGCCATTTCGGCGGACTAACAAATGCAGCAGATTGCGGTGTGTAATCTTCGGTTTGTAGAGGTTTACAAAGAGTTTGGGTGTGGCGTCTTGTTTTAGTATAGGCGTCCAATAGATTTTTCATAGTCTTAAATATAATAAGTAATTATGAAAGGTAGCTTTGGAATAAGAGAATTTTAACACAATTAATACGATTATTGTCTTTCTCTAATTATTAGATTAGAATATGTTACTTTAAAAATATTATTATGGATCGGGTATAGGTGGAAACGCTTTTATTTTATTAAGGATTTAAACTTCCATTTCAAATAATGTAAATTCACCAGCTTTGTAATGCTCCGGCAAATTGGGAGTTTGGTCTAAAAAACTAATCCCTTTATTGGTAAAACCACAGCTAGAATAATACGCATTAATTTTGTCGTTTTTGGCGTGTGTATCTAGTCGAATAAACGATTTGTTAAGTTTTACAGCTAGCGTTTTCGACCAATCAACAATTGCTGTAACATACCCGCGACCACGATAATCGGGGTGCGTTGCAATACGGTATAAATATAATGCTGGATCTTTATTGGCGTCTTTCCAAATGATAGGGTTATCGAAAGCAATTAAAAAGGTGCATACTACCGTGTCGTCTTCTTTAATAACAAAATGGCGTTCATTTTTAATTTCAGCTTCAATTTGTGCAGGATCGAAACCGTTCCAACTATCATTTTGATGTTGTTTCTGATATTTAGTAGCTTCATCATAGAGGTGAAAAATAGCATCGATATCTCCTGAGCACGTGTTTTGAATAGTCATTTGTTATCTAAATTAAAGCGTTTCAATATTTATTTGGATTTCTGAAGCGTTTGAAGCAAACAAGAAATAGCGATTACGATAGCACAACCCACAAAATTAAGCCATAAAAACGGAAGGTTTATTATTTCATATTCATTTAAAAAGAAGAGCGCAATAACAATAACCTGAGTTAATAATGCGGCTACAAAAACCGCCTGCCCTTTTACAAACTTAAAGAAAAATGCAAGAAAGAATACCCCTAAAACGTTACCGTAAAATATAGAACCAATAATATTTACCAACTGAATTAAATTCTCGGCTAAATTGGCGACGCACGCAATACCAATAGCGATACTACCCCAAAGTAAAGTAAAGTACTTCGAGACTTTTACCATTTGTAATTCTGATTTTTCGCTAGTGTTTCGCTTGTATAAATCTAAAGTAGTGGTGCTGGCTAATGCATTCAATTCACTAGCGGTACTAGACATTGCTGCACTTAAAATAACGGCGAGTAAAAGACCAATTAATCCACGCGGCAAATTGTTTAAGATAAAGTGAATAAACACATAATCTTTATCGTTGCTTTCTACTTTTATACTTTTAGAGACTCCTGCTTTATCAATAAGTTCTCGGGCTTCGTTTCTTAAATCGTCACTCGTTGCGTTAGCGGTAGCGATAAAATTTTGCATTTCTTCGTTACCAGTATCGGCATAATTCTTTATGAGTTGCTTTTTGTCATTAAAAATTTGTTTTTGCTCTTCTTGAAGTTGTTTGTACTCGTCAGCATATTTCGAGTTTAAAACCACCTCTGTGGCTGTAGGATTAAAATTGACTGGCGATTCGTTAAACTGATAAAATACAAAGACCATAACCCCCACCAATAAGATAAAAAACTGCATCGGTATTTTTAATAATCCATTAAAGATTAAACCCATTTGCATTTCTTTTACCGATTTTCCAGAAAGGTAACGCTGCACTTGACTTTGGTCGGTACCAAAATACGAAAGCATTAAAAAGGTACCCCCAATAATTCCCGTCCAAAAGGTATAACGATTATTTAAATTGAAAGAGAAATCTAGAATCTCCATTTTACCACTAGCACCCGCAATGTCTAAAGCTTTAGTGAAAGAAATATCAGCAGGAAGTTTGCTTACTATTATAAAAAAAGCGATAAACATTCCGGTAAAAATTACTGCCATTTGATGCTTTTGTGTGACGCTAACAGCTTTTGTTCCGCCAGACACCGTATAAATAATGACCAAAACGCCAATAATTATATTTAAGAGTAATAAGTTCCAGCCCAACACAGCCGATAATATAATGGCTGGTGCAAAAATGGTAATTCCCGCCGCGAGACCACGCTGTATTAAAAAGAGGATTGCGGTTAGGGTTCGCGTCTTTAAATCGAATCTATTTTCTAAAAACTCGTAAGCGGTATATACTTTTAAACGGTGGTATAACGGTATAAAAACCATACAGATAACTACCATCGCAATCGGAAGTCCGAAATAGAACTGAACAAATCCCATCCCGGAATGGAACGCTTGTCCTGGCGTCGATAAAAAGGTGATTGCACTAGCTTGCGTTGCCATTACCGATAAACCAATGGTCCACCATTTAGCATCGCTTCCGCCGCGAATATAATCTTCAACATTTTTACTCCCTCTGGTTTTGTAAGTTCCATACACTACAATAGTGAGAAGTGTCACTATTAAAACAATCCAATCTAATGCTTGCATAACTTAAAACGCTTTCATTATTAAATAAAAAATGATAATATATACAGCATTAGCAACCAAAACGATGGTGTATAGTGACTTCCATTTGTACTTGTCCATAATGTATTATGTTTTAATTTTTTAAAGGTATCGTTTCTTTTCCTACCGAAAGGATGTTAGCAAATAAGCGATACGCTCCAGAAACTCCTGCAGGAAATTCTCTAAAAAAGCTTAACCCCGTGTATATATAATGACCTTTGCCGTATTTTGCAACTAATAAACTTCCTTTTTTAGGGGTTTCGTTTATGTCGTGTAATGATAAAATAGGCGTGAAGTGCTTATCCCATTGGTTCGGGAAATATAAACCACGTTCTTGCGTCCAGCCTTCAAAATCTTTTTGTGTAATCGTGTTTGGGTAATTTAATAAAGAATGGTTAGGTTCTAAAAAAGTAACCTCTGCAAATTCATCAGTAACACGATCTTTAGATAATGATAGCGGGAACGGCGCTACATTTTCAGTTAAAAGCCTATGATTAGTGTTATATTGCACAACCATATTTCCTCCGTTTTTTACGAAATCAAATAAAATTTCTTGTTTAAATTTTAATTCTTCAACAGTATTATAAGCACGAATACCAATTACAACGGCATCATATTTACTTAGGTTTGCCGGCGTAATAGCAGCGGGTTTTATAATATCTACGGTGTAACCAATTTGTCTTAAACTTTCTGGTACAACATCACCTGCACCCTCAATATAAGCGATATTTTCTCCTTGCTTTTTAATATCTAAACGCACCACTTTACTTTCACTAGGAAGTAGAACGGTCTGGTACGGAATATGGTCGTAATCAATCTCTATTAATTCGTTGGTGTACGATTGATTTCCGATAGTTACTTTTGGTGTGAGGCTCCCTTCATCTTGATATTCTGGAGGAATTACCGTGAACACTAAATGTTGCTCTTGTCCCTTATACGTAATATTTACTTTCTGTTGTTTTGGTAAAACACGCCATCCTTCTGGGTGATTTATGCTTACAAAGCCCTCTAAATTATCTTTTCCAGCTTTAACAATTACAGGAATTTCTTTAGCACTTTTAGTATCGAAAATGATAACTTTCTCTGCGATTTTTACTGAAGCTTCCGGGATAATTTCAAACGGTTTGTACGTTTCTCCTTTAACAGGATCATTTGTTTTAAAAACGACGGGTTTTATATACGGAATAGTAACGCCGTTAATAGACATGTTAAAAGTGACATTAAAATAACTCGGTGTTTCTGGAAGGCCGATGAGTTCCTTGTTAGACACTTTGTACATTCCTAAAGTTCCTTTTTCGGTAAGCCAATATGGAGTAGTAATCACCTTTTTATTTGAAGGTGTAAAGGTTTCTTGCAGTGCTATTTTTATATTTTCTAATAATGTGATGTTTTTAGAAATACTGAGGTTATTAGGAATAACTACGGAAGCCAACGTTATATTTTGAGAACTTCTATTTATAATTTCAAGATCTAATTTCACCTTGTCATTAACGGTGGCGTGTGCTGTATTTGCTACCGCTTCTAAATATAAACCAGTGCAAGCTGAAATAATATTTTTTAATTCTTTAGATTTTATAGCTTTCCAATGGGCGTTCTCAATAGCTTGAAGTAACGTGTAGGCTTGGGTTAAACCTTCAATTGAAGCCGACGGGTTTTTAAAATCGAAATCACGTTGTACCTTTTCAAGAAGTGTTCCAATCGCCTGTCCGCCTTTAACACGATTCCAAGAGGTATCAATCCCATCAAAAAGGTTAGACTTGTCTATAGGCATATCACCTTTTATCAATTCCAAATAATCGAGACTCGACCCTCGTTTTCCTGTGTCTCCAAAACCTTGAGATTTATGTTGACTGCGGCTTAAAGACGCGATTTCGGTATTGCTTTTTCCCTTAGAAGCGTAGTAGGTACCAATGTCTATGGATAACAAGTGAGATTTATCGGCCGCATCAAATTTATCTTGACCACCATAAAACCAATACGACGTATTAAAAAATAAACGTTGTGGTTGCCAAGTGCCAAATTCTTGCACTTGATTTTTATAGGCCGCAGGATCGTTTGCGACATCAAAAGCTTCAACACTTAACATTGCAGAACTTGTGTGGTGACCGTGAGTGGTGCCTGGACTTCTGTGGTCGAAACGATTAATAATAACATCTGGTTTAAATTCGCGAATGGCTAAAACCACATCGCTTAGCACTTCGTTTTTATTCCAAATCGCTAAGGTTTCGTCGGGATGTTTAGAGTATCCAAAATCGTTAGCACGTGTAAATAATTGTTCGCCACCATCTATGCCTCTGGCAGTTAGTAACTCTTGTGTTCTAATAACACCTAAAAGTTCTCTAATTTCTGGGCCAATTAAATTTTGTCCGCCATCGCCCCGTGTTAGCGATAAATAAGCGGTTCGGGCATTAACGTTGTTAACCATATACGAAATAAGGCGAGTATTTTCGTCGTCTGGGTGAGCGGCAACATACAGTACAGAACCTAGAAAATTAAGCTTTTCTATAGCATCGTATATATGGGAAGCATTTGGCTTTTTAGGATGTTGAGCAGTTAGAGAAAACGTTACTGATAACAGCAATACAACAAGTAATTTTTGCATTATAGACTTTAAGTTTGTGGTGTTAGCTAATGGGGTTAGGAAGATAACATTTATGTAAATAACATCTACTACGCTAAATCAAACTGTGCTACTAATAAACCTAAGAACCAAATATAAAAAGAAAAGCAGCGTATAAAATGGGTTTAAGTTCAATTTAACGTTATTTAACTTTTGCGCTTATAACCACTTTTTACGTTTAAAGTAATATAGCATTCCTAAGAAAATAACAATCATAACAGCCCATAAAATATGGTAACTGTATTTATAATGTAATTCTGGAATATTATCGAAATTCATTCCATAAATACCAGCAATAAATGTTAGCGGAATAAAAATAGTAGCAATGATGGTTAATACTTTCATTACCTCGTTCATTCGGTTGCTAATGGTGGTCATATACATATCCATCAAGCCCCAAATCATTTCTCGATAAATATCTATGGTATCTGATACTTGAATAATATGATCGTACACGTCACCAAAATAATGTAATGTTTTAGGGTCGATAAGCTTGTTTTCGCTTTTATCGATACGACTTATAATTTCCCGTAAAGGAAAAATAGCACGACGAATTTTTAAAATTTCGCGTTTAAGACTTTGGATATCGGTGGTAATTTCTTCTTTAGTTTCACCTTCGAATAAATGATCTTCAAGGTCTTCAATTTTATTACCCATAGTTTCGATAATAGCGTAGTAATGGTCTACAACCGAATCAATTAAAGCATACAATAAATAATCGGATCCCAAACTGCGAATACGTCCTTTAGATTGGCGAATGCGCTCGCGAAGAGCGTCGAAAACATCGCCCTCAGATTCCTGAAATGATAATACGTAGTTATGTCCTAATACAAAACAGACTTGTTCTGATACGATTTTCTCTTCGCTATCGTAATACATCATCTTTAAAACGATGAAGAGATACTCTTCATAATCGTCAATCTTAGGGCGTTGACCTGTGTTAACGATGTCTTCTAAAACTAAGGGGTGAAGATTATAATGATTGCCAACTTTTTCAATTTCGGCAATATGGTTTAAACCATTAATATTAATCCACGTAACAGAATCGGTGGTTTTAAAATGAAACGCTTCTTCTACCGTCTTTAATTCTTGTTCTTTAAAGTGACTGGAATTATAATCGAAAGACTCAATAAACAGATTAGATGTTTTATTACCGGTGTACACTAAAGCACCAGGAACTTGACCGAGTTGTTTTTTATAATTTTGAGTTCTGTTTTTAGGTTTCCTTTTAGACATAGGTTAAGGTTTAATGAAAATCGCCAAAATCTTCGATAGCATCTTTCTGAATTAAAGTTACAGCTTTTTGAAGAATTAAGTTATTGGGATAGGTCACTAAATTACCATCGTCTAATCGTAAATGCAATTGAAACGCTCTAATGTCTTCAATAATGGCTTCGATAGGGTAGTCTTTATCGTGTATTTGTATTTTGTCGCCCACTTTATAAGGAAACGAGAAAAACATAATAATTCCCGAAGTAATATTACTTAAAATAGACCAAATAGCAAATAAAGCAATACCTATTACTGCGAATACAGATGAAAATACAAGCGATATGTCTCTAAACTCTACACCAAATACAAAAGCTTCAACTAAAATTAGTATAAAGAATAAAACAACGGTAAGATAACGACAAATTAAGCCAATTCTGGCATCGTTGACACCTCTTTTATGACCGATTTTTCTGATAGCTAATCGTGCAAGAGCCCTAATAATTATAAAAATTATTATTATTATAACGGAGTTAATAAGTTGCGTTTTGTAAATTTCTGAGACCATTAATACTACTTTTACTGTAAAGGTAAGCAAGCGCTTCTTTACAAAATATTATTATAACATAACATTAATAATTGTTTTCTGCGATGGCAATTAACGTGCTGTATACGAGGTGTGTTGGTAAGCCCATAACGTTAAAATAAGAGCCTTCAATTTTGGTAACACCAATTTGCCCTATCCATTCCTGTATGCCGTAAGCACCTGCTTTGTCTAAGGGCGAATAAGTATTAATATAATACCAAATCTCTTCTTCTGAAAGCACTCTAAAGGTAACTTTAGTGACTGCATTTATTGTTTTTTGAAAGGTGGTATTTCTAATACAAACCGACGTGATAACATCGTGTGTTTTACCGCTTAATGAAGAAATCATTTCGAAAGCGTCAGCATTATTTTTGGGTTTTCCTAAAGCCTTATTATTGTGCCAAACAATAGTATCGCTAGTGACAAGAATATCGTTTGGTTTTAGTTCCTCTAGAAAAGGTAAAGATTTTAACTGTGCTAAATAATCGCTAATTTCAAAATGACGTAATCGCAGCGGGTATTCTTCTTTTATGGGTTTTAAACGGACTTCAAAATCTAAACCTAAATCCTTAAAAAAACCGTGTCTTCTGGGAGAGCCAGAAGCTAGAATAATATGTTTGCCTTTAAGTTTTTCGTTGAGCATATTTAAAATATAAAACGATACAATAGCATCGAGAACATACCGGTTACCATTATTACTTTTAGCATTAAACTTACGTGTTTAAACTGGGATTTCGTTTTTGCCATAAATAATTTAATAGCGGTATAAATTAGCGGACCAATTACAGCAATTAAAAAGTAAGCGATAGCATCGCTATGCATAAATAAATAAGCTGATATATAATAACTTATAACAAATATGGTGAAAATAGTTACACCAAATGCGGTTTTCCCTGTGCGCAATTTCCCTAAAAGAATAGGTAGCGTTTGCATTCCTTGTTTATGGTCGCCATCGACATCTATAATATCTTTAACGATTTCACGAATAAAATTAATTAAAAACGCAAATACAGCATAATCTGTAAGCACCTCGAACATCGTTGATTGAATACTTTGGTTAGAAAGTGTTATCGCTGGAATTAACTCGAAAACACCAACAATAATAATGCTAAATCCAACTAATAAAGAGATGATAATATTTCCTGCAACAGCAATTTGCTTTAAATAGATAGCATAGATATATAGCAACGCAGCAATAACAACGAATAAACTAAAGAAGGCAGGTTTACCAATGGTTTGCGATAGATAAAAACCTAATAACACCCCAGTAATTGTGAATGCAAAATAGAGATTGTAGGCGGTATTCTCTTTTATTTTTTTTCCAATAATAACTTTATTGGGCTTATTTATAGTGTCGGTTTCAACATCGTAAATATCATTAATAATGTAACCTCCTGCTGCAATGCAAACGGTACTTAAAATAAGAAACGCAAACCCTAACGAGCTTAGTGTCGTGTCTATGGCAAACGCAGGAAATAAAGCATATTTAATAAGCAGCTGTACAACAGCTACCATTAATAAATTTTTATAACGTATTAGTTTTAAAAAGCTCATTACTATTTAATTTTTTTATAATTATGGTTAGTGTGCTTCAGCATTAAAATTAGCATCCCAGTTGTCCTGAACTTTCAAAACTTGCTCTATAACATCGCGAACGCAACCTTTACCGCCATTTTTGTGTGAAATATATTTAGAGATCACTTTAACTTCTCCAACGGCATCTTGCGGGCAGGCCGCTAATCCAGCACAGCGCATAACAGGAATGTCTGGGATATCGTCGCCCATATATAACACGTTTTCGGTATTGATATTCTTTTCTGAAATATAGGTATTAAATGGCTCGATTTTTAAGTGTGCTCCTAAAAACACATCGGTAATACCCAAGTTATTTAAACGTAAACGCACGCCTTCATTAGTGCCTCCAGAAATAATGCAGACGTTATACCCTTTTATTAGGGCTTGCTTTAATGCATAACCATCTTTTACATTCATTGTGCGCAGCATTTCGCCTTTTGCGGTAATCGTAACATTTCCATCGGTAAGCACACCATCGACATCAAAAATAAATGTGGTGATGTGTTCTAAATATTCTTTATAGCTTTTACTAGTGTCCATGCGTATTTTTTATAGATTGTGTGAGTAGGGTATAAATAGCTTGATGCTCTTCTTTTTCTAATTGCTTTAAATGCCTTTTTATTGTTTTTTTATCATTCCGTTTCGCTGGCCCTGTTTGCGCCATATAAGGCGAAATGGTTTCAATTTTTGCCGCTGTTTCTTTAATTAACGGTTTTAAAATATCGAATTCTACACCTTGAGACTCTGTGATTTCGTGCGCAATTCTATAGAGTTGATTGCTGAAATTATTTACAAATACCGCCGCTAAATGAAGCGCTTGCCGCTGATCTGTGTTTACTTTATGAGGGTGGGCACCAATAGCTTTTGCTAATTTTTTAAGTACTTTTAAATCGTCTTTTTTCAAAGCTTCCACACAAATTGGAATAGCACTAAAATCGACAGTGGTATCTTTAGAAAAGGTTTGCAACGGATAGAAAACGCCGCGATTATGTTTTTTCTCTATCGCATACAAGCTCGTGCTGCCCGAGGTGTGTACCACTAATCGGTTAGAAAACGTAAGCTGCTCTGATAAGGTTTCGATAGCATCGTCGCTAACGGCTAATATGTAAACGTCTGCTTCTTTTAATGCTGATAGATCATCGGTAACAGCAACTTTGTTTTTATGTAAATCAATCGTTTTTAAATGCCTGTTGTACCACTGCACAACAGTAACTTCTTCTGAAGCGAAAAAGGCCTTAAATAGGTGAGTGGCTACATTTCCAGCGCCAAGAATAACTACTTTAATCATTCGGCAAAAGTAACTAAATTAGAGGTAAACTTTCCGGTCTAGTATGGATAATTTGTTAGACTTTTCTAATTTTTTTATAGCTCTAATTACAGTTTCGACACGCAGCCCAGTTAATTCCGAAATTTGTTGTCGTGTCAGTTTTACTTCGTAGCGTGTGTTTTGTTGCTTGTCGGCAGTTTTAAAATGATTTAATAACGTTAAAATGCGGTGTTCTGGCGGGTATATAGAAACCTCTTTCATTATTTTTGCCTTATAAATCATACGGCGGCAAATAAGCTGAGTGAGATTTAAATGTTCTTCCGGATGTGCTTTAAGCAGCGTTAAAAAAGCGTCTTTTGGAAGAATATAGATGTAGCTATCCGACGTGGTTTCAGCCGAAGCTGGATATTTAAAGTTTCCAAATAGTGGCGGTTCAGCAAAAGAATTATTATCTTCAAAGAACCCTTGTACAAATTCCTTTCCATCTTCCATAAGGTTAAACATTTTTATGTTCCCAGTTAGGATTTGATAATAGTAGAGCGGTTCTTGTTTTTCATTAAACAATACCGTGTTTTTAGGGAAAAATTTAAGTTGTGTATTATACTGTTCTAAAAGAGCTGTAGCGATCATAGACTTATGATTTGAGTCATAAAATATCAAAGATAGGTTATCGAGCTTTGTAACATAATATTAATAAATACTTATTATGAAATTATATACTAATTTATTCACCGATTTTAAAAATTTATATATGGCTTATTTGCCATTGTCTATAATATTACAAAGCTGTATAGGCTCGATAGCCGCAATGTTAATTTTAAGAACAAGTACTCCAGAGTATTTTCCGTTTACTCAGTTAACAGCTTGTGTAATAATAACAATGCTCTATAATGCAGCTATTTTAGCCCAATTGAATTTGAAACTCATTTTTAATACCCTACTTTTATCGCTTGTTATAAACATATTATTAATTGTTATAAATCTATAAAATACGAACTATGACGTCACACAAAAAAGAGATTGAAACCCGAGAGGATGTGTTTTTATTAGTCGATGCGTTTTACGATAAAGTAAGAGTAGAACCTACTTTAGGCCCTATCTTTAATGGTGCAATTAATGATTGGCCAAAACACCTTGAGCATTTAACCACGTTTTGGGAAACGAGCCTTTTGTTTAATAAGGCTTTAGAGAATAAATATAAGGGAAATCCTATAGAAGCACATATAAAAGTAGATGCCCAAATGGATAATAGTATAAGCGAATTGCATTTTGGACTTTGGCTTAATTTATGGGTGGAAACTTTAGATGAACATTTTGAGGGCGACATTGCTGCAATGGCTAAACGCCGTGCGCGAAAAATGGCATCTTTTTTATATCTAAATATATTTGAAGCGCGACAACATCATTAAGAAAATTTAACATAAGTTTACTCATTACTAAGCCAAAAAATACAAACAAAAATAAGTATCTTTGCACGAGCTAAATAAAGGCTTATTATTATGCAAAATAAATTCGCAAAAATTCTATTTTCTACTCGTCTTACGGCCACTTTATTTATAGTTTTTGCCCTCTCAATGGGGATAGGAACTTTTTTAGATGCCGGTCAAGAAACGTCTCCAACGCCGTATTCAAGAACTCTAATATATAATACCTGGTGGTTTGAAGCTATTATGGTGTTTTTTGTTATTAATTTTATCGGTAATATGTTTAAGTACCGCTTATTCCGTTGGAAAAAGTGGGCGACACTAACATTGCATTTGTCATTCATTTTGATTCTATTCGGCTCTTTTATTACACGGTATATTGGATATGAAGGGATGATGCCTATTAGAGAAGGGGCGACCGAAAATACTATGTTGTCTCAAAAAACCTACATTTCGGGGTTTATAAATGGAGACTACGAAATTAATGGTGTGGCACAACGTTTACCATTTGAAAAGAATGTAGACTTCTCGCCACGTTTAGAAAATGATTTTAACTTAGAAACAAAATACGACGGACAAGAAGTCGCCATTTCTCTTGAGAAATATGTTGGTGGAGCCGAGTTAGATATTATTCCAGATCCATCTGGCGAAGAATACTTGAAGTTAGTGGAAGCGGGAAACGGCGATCCACATAACCACTTTATTAAAGTGGGAACGATCGAGAATGTGCATAATTTACTGATCGCTTTAAATAAACCAACAGAGGGCGCTGTTAACTTAACCTATAAAAACGGTGAGATAACGATAGAGTCTCCATTTGAAGGGGAATATCTTCAAATGGCAACAATGAACACGGGGAAACTAGTTAAAGATAGCATCCAGCCGTTAATGTTACGTTCGCGTTATATTATTGGGGATATGCAAATGGTATTTCCAAAGCCTGTTATTAAAGGTGTTTTTGATATTGCAGAGCGTTCTAAATTATTAAAATCACCATCAGAAAACGGTGTTGTTTTAAATATAGCGTCTAACGGTGAGACTAAGCGCGTAAATATTTTGGGCGGTAGCGGTACAAATAATGGCTATACTAATGTTGAGGTTGGCGGTTTAGATATCGATATTAAATATGGGGCTAAAGTTATAGAGTTGCCGTTTAGTATTAAATTAAACGATTTTATTGCCGAACGTTACCCTGGTACAGAGAATAGTTACTCGTCTTTTGCGAGTCAAGTGACTGTTATCGATGAGCAGGAGGGAGATTTTGATTATAAAATTTTTATGAATCACGTTTTAGATCACCGCAGTTATCGTTTCTTCCAAGCGCAATTCGACCCTGATGAAAAAGGAACCATTCTATCTGTTAATCACGATTATTGGGGAACCTGGTTTACCTATTTAGGGTATTTCCTATTATACTTTGGATTAATGGCTATTTTATTTGACAAAAACACCCGTTTTAAAGATTTGGAACGTGGTTTAAATAAGATTAAAAAGAAAAAAGCAGAAAGCCTAACCGTTTTACTTTTATTAGTGTCGCTTTCTGGGTTCGCTCAAGAAGAGCAGAAGCATTCTAACAACGAGCAACATCAGCATACCACCGAAGCGCAAAATGGTGCTAATAAAGAGCGCGTCGTTGAGGGAGAGCTTAATACACAAGACGAACACATAAAAGTTAAGGCTACCAAAACACAAATAGATTCTGTCTTGCGCGCTAATATAGTGCCTAAAGCACACGCAGAGTTATTTGGACATATGGTCATTCAAGATTTAGGAGGTAGAATGATGCCGCTTAATACCTATGCTTCAGAGCTCCTTAGAAAAATTAGTAAAAGCGATACCTACGAAGGTTTCGATGCCAATCAAGTCTTTTTATCTATTCAAGAAAGTCCGATGATTTGGTATAACGTACCCATTATATATCTTAAGGCGAAGAAAGACGATTCTATTCGTAAAATTATAGGGGTGGATAAAGATCAGAAATATGTAACTTTATTAGACTTTTTTACAGACGATTTTGAGTACAAACTAAAGCCTTACTTAGAATCAGCATCAAACACTCAGGTAAAGACGGGATATCAAAAAGAATTTTTAGAAACGAATCAAAAGGTAAATCTTTTATCGAATGCTATTGAAGGACGGGCGTTAAAAATATTTCCTGTTCCAGACGACGCAAACAATAAATGGATTTCTCCTATGGAATTTAGAACGGAGGGTTACAGAGAGAAAATTGCCGATTCAACCTACGCCAGTTTTATAGACTCTGGTTTTAATTGGTATTTATATACAGTTAATGAGGCTAAAAAGAAAGGCGATTTTAAAGCGGCCGATAAATTTTTGGAAACCTTTAAAAAGACACAACATAATATTGGTGGAGCAGTAATGCTTAACGACGATAAAGTGCACGCCGAAATTATGTACAACAAGTACGATGTGTTTAAAAAGCTATTTAGCTGGTATATGTACGCGGGAACGTTATTGTTTGTTGTTTTAATTATTCAAATTTTTAAGACGAGAAGTAAAGCGATTAATATCTCGGTTCAGGTTTTTAAATGGATTATTGTAGGGTTATTTGTACTACATACCGCTGGTTTAGTTGCCCGTTGGTACATTTCTGGTCACGCACCTTGGAGTGATGCTTACGAATCTATGATTTATGTGGCTTGGGCGACAATGTTCTTTGGTTTAGCTTTTGGTAGAAAAAGTGACCTAACTATGGCATCAACAGCCTTTGTAACTGCAATGATTTTAATGATTGCACATTGGAACTGGATGGATCCAGCAATTGCAAACCTTCAGCCTGTTTTAGACAGTTATTGGTTAATGATTCACGTATCGATTATTGTGGCAAGTTACGGGCCATTTACATTGGCAATGATTTTAGGTATCGTCGTTTTATTATTAATGATACTTACTAACGAAAAGAACAAAGCTAAAATGCTTATTAATATCAAAGAGCTTACTATTATTAATGAAATGGCATTAACCGTAGGTTTAGTAATGTTAACTATTGGTAACTTCCTTGGTGGACAATGGGCAAATGAGAGTTGGGGGCGCTATTGGGGCTGGGATCCAAAAGAAACGTGGGCCTTAATTAGTATTATGATATACGCTTTTGTTATACATATGCGTTTAGTACCTGGTTTACGCGGAAGGTGGGTTTTTAACCTGATGTCTATAGTTGCCTTTTCAAGTATTTTAATGACGTATTTTGGAGTGAACTTTTACCTAGCAGGACTACACTCGTATGCCAGTGGGGACCAAATTGTGAGTCTTAAATTTATTGGTATTGCAGTCGTTATTGTTGCTATACTTGGTTTCTTCTCGTACTTAAAATATAAAAAGTTTTATAAAAAATAATCTGTATTGGGGTTTTTTAAGGAATTTAAAGAGTTTGCTGTAAAAGGAAATATGATGGATATGGCCATTGGTATTATCATTGGTGCATCCTTTAATAAAGTGATTGATGTTCTTGTAAAGAAGGTGTTAATGCCGCCATTGTCGTTGTTAAGCGACGGTATTAACCTTCAAAATAAACGATTAATACTTCGTGATAGCAAATTAGACCAAGCGGGTTCGGTGATAGCTGAAGAAGTGGCTATTCAATACGGCGCTTTTGCTGAGGCTTCAATCGATTTTTTTATCGTCGGGATAACTATATTCATTGTGGTAAAAGGAATGAACAGATTAAGAGATCGCTCTCAAGACCCGAAAGATAAAACGGTGAAAACTCCTAAAGATATTCAGTTGTTAACCGATTTAAATGCGCTTATGCAAGAACAGAATGCCTTATTACGAAAACAAAAAGAAAAGTTTAAAGACTAATAAGGTCGTAATTATAGGATGTGATTATATAAGAAGATAAGTAGCCGTTAACACAGCTCTATAAAGTATTTTAATTTGGTTAAATTCAACTTAAAAAAGCAGACATTAAAAAAGCAGTACTCTTTTAACTCAAAAGGGTACTGCTTTTTTTAGTAGTAAATTGTAATGTTACTACAGTTTAATTAATGTTTTATTCAAATTTAAATCGTCCAGCATATCGTGGGTAAATTTGTAATGACCACGCTTGGTAATGATTCTAAATCTATGATCGTTCATTCGTGTGAGTACGTCTAAGAAGCGCCATTTTGTTTTTAATAACCGTGGTTCTTGACTTTTTACGCTAATTTCGAAATAATATTTTCTGGTACGTCGTGTGGCCGTAATATCTGGAGTAATGGTAATATCACTTCCTTGTTTTCTGTAGGATTTTGGACTGTCGTAGCCTTTAACGTCCGATTTAATATTTTCAAATCCTAAGTTTTCTAAATAGTTAATCGATTCCAATAGGAATGCTTCGTTTTCTTTTTTCTCTGAGTGTACCATACCCTCAATTTAGAGAAATAAACCTTAGTTAACCGTTAAGAGCTTGTTAAACCATTGTTTTTTAACAGTTTTTATACTGTATTCTAAATAATGCTACTAACAAATACAAACCCTAATCCTGCTAAAATTGCAAAACCAAAACTCATTAAGGTGCCTATTAAAACATATTCGGTGAGTTTTCTGTCTTTCGCCTTGCTTAAATCTCCAAATCTAAAAATAGATTTTGCTGCCATTAAAAAACCGACACCTTCCCAATGGCCGGTAATAATAAAGACGAAAACAAATAAACGCTCCAAAACACCGATATATACGCCAGCCTGTTCTAGCGATTCGGTATTTTGGCCTTCGGTAGATTCTAAATCCCATTTAGAAATAACCACTTTCATACATACCGAAGCGACAACGGTAGTAATCAATAAAAAGGTGATAAAAACAATAAGATAGGGCGTAATTAATGCTTCAATAGAAAAATCAGATCTGTAATAAATTGCGGTGACGACGCCCAAAACAAGAAGATGTGCGATTTGGTCTACCACAAATAAAACACGGGTATTCCTCTTTGTATTAAAATGTAGTTTAATAAGATCTATAACGTAATGCGTTGGAATAACAAGAAGAAATGTAAGCCAATACGTTTTAAAATCGGCTTGTAAAACCACTGTTAAGGCTAGAAAATGAACCCCAATATGGTAATATAAATATTTCGATTTGTATTTCTTCTTTAATTTATGTTTTACCCATTTTGTAGGTTGAAAAACAAAATCTCCAATACAGTGCGCTAGTAAAAGTTTTATAAAAAAGAATACCATAATCGGTTAAAATTGAGTGTTGTAAAATTGAAGCATTTTAGATATTTCGTCGTAACCAGTCCGTTTTAATCCTGCGCTAATATTACTTTGTTTGCGATTTAATACTTTAGCAATTTCAACTTGGTTATAATCGGAATGCTCTAAAGTCGTTTTAAATAATAGAGCGGCTTTTGGCGTCCAGTAATCCATAGTAAGCAAAGCTAGATCTAGCATTATGTTTATAGGGTTGTTAAACGTGGCGTCTTCGGTTTTAATGGCTAATGTCGATTTTTTTAAACCCTCAAAACAGTCTCCCGAATTCACAAAGGCACTACCGTTAGATTCGGTAATCGATTCTGCATCATACGTTTTTTCGCCAACGCCAATTGCTAATCTTACATCAATCGATTTAAACTGCTTGATGGTTGCCTTTAATAATAAAGCTGTTTTTAAGGCCGTTTTTGGAAGGATTTCCAATTGAAAACTATCGCCGCGGTAAATTTCCCATTGTTTAGGAGAAGCACCGTATTTGTTAAGTTCAGATTTTAATGCGGTTAACCACAGATTCGGGTCTCCACTTCTAGAGCTTATAATATCGCCAGTTATAATGCTTGTCATTATCAATAGATTATACGTAAATGTATTCATTTTTTATAATAAAACCTAAAATATATGCTTAAATGTATATATTTATAATTATATACCAAAAACCATATATTTAATTTAATATGGTGTATCGTATACAATTCTAACATTGCCAACTAGTGTGTTCAATCCAAATAATTTGTTGGAGAGTTAACTAAGGTGCCGCAGTTGGGCAATCAATAGTTTAAGAAAAAACAGTCTAGAACCAAAGAACCAAGACTATGAGATCGGTTTAGTCTGCTATTCGGTATCTTGCCTCTTTTAGTGCAGCGGTCTTGAGTCTGATACCTCGATGGTTCTGCCTTTAAGTCGTTTATTGGTAGAATGTGGATTTAAAATACTTCGACTTTAGAAACTAATTCGATTATCAATTTTTTATCTTTACAAAATGAGTAAAAAACACTTAGGGGTCAATACTATTTGTGCCCATATCGGAGAAATTAAAGACGAGCAGTTTAAAGGAGCAGTGTCTCCTATTTATATGTCTACATCGTATGCTTTTGAAGACGTCGCTGTTAAACGTTATCCGCGTTATTTCAACACGCCAAATCAGGAGTTTGTATCCAAAAAAATAGCCGCTTTAGAACACGCGGAAACCGGAATGATTTTCGGTTCGGGTATGGCAGCCATTAGCACAGTGTTTCTAGCTTTCTTAAAAGCGGGCGATCATATTGTGGTGCAAAACACATTGTATGGTGGTACGAGCAATTTTATTCGCGAAGAGTTTCCTAAATATGGAATTGAGTTTACGTTTACTAAGGGCTATGCTGTTTCAGACTTTGAAGCTGCAATACAAAGTAATACGAAGCTAATTCATATTGAAACACCTTCAAATCCATTAATGACGGTTACCGATATTAAAGCTGTTGCACAATTAGCGCAATCTAAAAGCATTAAAACAACCATCGATAATACATTTGCTAGTCCTATAAATCAAATACCAATAGATTTGGGTATTGATATTGTAATCCATTCGGCAACAAAATATTTAGGCGGACACAGTGATATATTAGCAGGAGCTGTAGCTTGTACAGAAAAAGACAGGGAAACTATTTGGAATGTTGCCAAAAATCTTGGTGGTAGTTTAAGTGATTTTATGGTGTGGATGTTAGAGCGTAGTTTAAAAACCTTAAAACTTCGTGTAAAAAAGCAAAATAAGAATGCCCTAAAAATGGCTCGTTTCTTAAGTGCTCATAACGCCGTAAAAAAAGTCTATTACCCAGGATTGAGAACACATCCACAATACGATTTAGCAAAAGCACAAATGAAAGGTTTTGGAGGGATGCTCTCTTTTGAGCTTCATGATAATTACGACGCTTCAAAATTTCAAAAAGCATTACAATTAATAAAGCCGTCTATGAGTTTGGCGGGTGTAGAAAGCACGATGTTATCACCTTATTTAACCTCTCACGCTTTATTAACACAAGAACAACGCGATGCTTTAGGTATAAGTAACGGATTGATACGTTTCTCGGTAGGTATAGAATCTGTAAAAGATTTAAAAGCAGATATCGAGCAAGCCCTAAGCAAATTGCACTAATTTTAAACAATACACAGACTATTTTGCATAAAAAAAACAAGCATAAAAACGGGTATAATTTTGACAATTTACGCGCTACAAATAAAGATTTAGAACCGTTTGTATTTACCAACACGCACGGCACGCAAACTATAGATTTTGCAAAACCTGATGCTGTAAGAGCTTTAAATACGACTTTACTTAAAGCGCATTATACTATTTCACATTGGGACTTTCCTAAGGTTAATTTATGTCCGCCAATTCCTGGGCGTGTCGAGTACATACATTATATGGCCGATCTGCTAAAAATGCCAAAGCCTAATACTAATATCAAAGTTTTAGATATTGGTACTGGGGCAAGCTGCATTTATCCACTACTAGGAAACGCAGAGTACGACTGGCAGTTCGTGGCAACCGACATCAGTGAAGGATCGCTAGCATCAGCACAGAAGATAGTGGAGAAAAACAAGTTAAACGATGCTATTTCTTTTCGTTTACAACGGAATTCTGCTAATATTTTTAAAGGAATTTTAAGAGAGAATGATGCCTTTTCTTTGTCTATTTGCAATCCTCCATTTTATAAAAATGAAGCTGAAGCATTCGAAGCTACAACCCGAAAACTAAAAGGGTTAGGAAAATTAACAGACACTGTAGTTAGAAACTTTGCAGGAACGGCTCAAGAATTATGGTTTGAAGGTGGTGAAAAAGCCTTTTTACATACCTATTTATACGAAAGCTCACTTTACAAAAAGCAATGCGTTTGGTACAGTAGTTTAGTGTCTAATAAAGCACACGTAAAATCGATGCAGGCGTCATTAAAAAAGCTTAATGCAGAAACCGTAAAGGTGATTACGATGCCAATGGGTAACAAAGTGAGTAGAGTAGTAGCGTGGACCTTCTTTACAGATGAAGAATTAAAAGCAGCAATAAAAAATAATTACAAATGAAACTAGATATATTAGCGTTTGGCGCACATCCTGACGATGTCGAGCTGGGAGCGGGAGGAACGATAGCCAAAGCCATACACGAAGGAAAAACAGTAGGGATAATCGATTTAACACGTGGTGAATTAGGTACGCGTGGAACAGAACATACTAGAAAAGAAGAAGCTAAGGTGGCAGGTGAAACTTTAGGTGTATCAGTACGTGAGAATTTAGGTTTTGCTGATGGATTTTTTCGTAATGATAGAGCGCATCAGTTAGAAATTATACGATTGATTAGAAAATACCAACCTGAAATAGTGTTATGTAATGCTAAAGATGACCGGCACATCGATCACGGTAAAGGCAGTGCGTTAGTTAGTGATGCGTGTTTTTTAAGTGGATTACTTAAAATTGAAACTGAAAGTGATGGAAAACCACAAGAACATTGGCGGCCAAAGCAAGTGTATCATTATATACAATGGAAAAATAGTGAGCCAGATTTTGTAGTTGATGTTAGTGGGTTTATGGCGGTAAAACTAAAATCGGTCTTTGCTTATAAAACACAATTCTATGATAAGGACAGTAAACAGCCAGAAACGCCAATTACCAGTAAGAATTTTACCGATAGCATAGAGTATAGAGCAAGAGATTTAGGACGCTTAATTAATGTTGATTATGCAGAAGGCTTTACCACAGACCGTTACGTAGCAGTGAAAAGTTTGTTCGATTTAATTTAGAAAAAAATTAAAAATTTTAATAAAAATGCTTTGTAATAATTAGTAAATAATATACATTTGCACACGCGTTAGTATAATGCAAAAATGGTGGTTGTAGCTCAGTTGGTTAGAGCATCGGTTTGTGGTACCGAGGGTCGCGGGTTCGAATCCCGTCTCTCACCCAAAAGTAAAAGCTTCTCTTTTTAAGAGGAGCTTTTTTTGTATGTGTTATTTTGGATTTATTTAGATTGTGCGCGCTTAAAAGTGATCATTCCTAAATGTTGTGTATAGAGCCGTCTAAATTTTTAAATATCCGCAATAGAGAATTCAATCTAATTCTTAATAACCTATAAAACGCTTCAACTGCGCTCAGGAGAAACTTAAGCCTCGGCTTGTTGGGTTTTCATTCTTTTCTAATTATTACTTTAAGAGCACTCTCTGGACTGCGCTCGAGGGGGGAGACGTTTAATACCTCTTAAATATATATTATACAACTTTAAGCTTTAGGTTGCTGTAGTGTTCAACAAATAGAGCGGGCTAAAAACAACATTTAGGACTGATTCGGTGTTAGCCTTATCCGAAATCAGTAGAAATCTAGTATATAAGTAGTGCATTAGATTTTCTAAATTTCATAGAGATTCTAATTTAAAAAATAGAATCGAGAAATTTGTTACTCACTATTCTTTGATAATTGATCACTATTTAACCGCTCACCAATTATCAAAACACTAAAAAATAAAAAGGCTTAATAATAAACAGTGTTTACTATTAAGCCTTTCTTTACGTCTTGATATTTTTTAGCCTAATTATTTTGCTGATCTATCCACAATAATACGGGCGTCGCGATTAGCCAACTCCCAAGCCGTGTAAAATACTAAGCGAGCGCGATTTTCTAATAAATCATATTCGATTTTATCAGGTGTATCGCCAGGCTTATGGTAATCGTCGTGTGTTCCGTTGAAATAGAAAATACAAGGAATATTGTTTTTAGCGAAGTTATAGTGGTCAGAACGGTAGTAAAAACGGTTCGGATCGTTTTCTGCATTAAACGTGTAATCTAGATCAATGTTCATAAACTTCGAGTTCATTGTTTCAGAAATAGCGTGTAATTCTGAACTTAATTTATCGCTACCAATAAGGTAAATGTAGTCTCTATTTTTCTTTTCACGTTTAGGGTCGAGACGGCCAATCATATCAATATTTAAATTTGCTACCGTATTTGCTAATGGAAAAATAGGATCGTGATCTGTATAATAGCTAGAACCTAAAAGTCCTTTTTCTTCGGCAGTGACGTTTAAAAATACCACAGAACGCTTTGGTCCGAAACCATCAGCTTTTGCTTTTGCGAAGGCTTGAGCAATTTCTAAAACAGCAACTGTTCCAGAACCATCATCATCGGCACCATTATAAATTTCACCGTCTTTAACACCTTCGTGATCTAAATGCGCAGAGATTACAATGTATTCGTCTGGCTTTTCACTTCCTTTAATAACAGCAGCAACGTTTTCTGACATAATTTTTTCAGAATTGTTAGTGAATTCTAAAGTCATCTTTGTTGAAACGATTTTTGCTGTATTATTGGTTTCAATATCACTCACTAAACTTTTTGCTAAGTCGGTATTAATTATAAAGTAATACATTTCATTCGTATCAACGTCTAACGTCATACGTCCGCTTGGATTCCCATATCTAAGCGCGGCCATTTTGTACACTTCTGGGTAATAAAATAACACGGCTTTAGCCCCTTTTTCTTTAGCAATATCTCTTTTCTTAGCAAATTGCGTTCTATATTCAGACCACTCTGAAGTTTCAGTCGTTCCTGTTATAAGGTACGTTCCATCTGCATTTTTAGGTTCTCCAGATTTAATAACCACCACTTTATTTTTTACATCTAATCCGTCGTAACTAGAATACGTTTCATTTTCAAAACCAAAACCAACATAAACAATCTCGTTGGCCGTAATAGTTTGCGTATTTCCAGCACCCACCGATATTAAATCGTCAATGTAAGTAAAGGCTTCTCCGTTTACGTTTATCGCAACATCGGGCTTTCCTAAGACTTGTAAAGGCACATTTTGAAAGTAATTACCATCTTTTTTTGCAGCAGGAACGCCGTCTTTAATGTAGTAATCTCTAATGTAGTCTACCGCCATTTTCTGACCCGGTTTTCCAGTATCTCGGCCTTCAAACTCATCAGATGCATACGTGTACAGCATCGTTTTTAATTCTGCCTGAGTAATCGTGTTGGCATACACCGAAGGATCGGCAGTTTGTTGTGTTGTTTTAGTCGTACTCTGAGTTGTGCTACCACAAGCAGAAAAAAGAAGCGATAAGGCAACTAGATAAAGTGCTTTTTTCATAAAAGAATGTCTATAATAAGTTAGATTAATTGCTAAAAATACGAGAAATAAAGGGGCTTTTAGCAATGCTTTAACACTCTTTAACACTCTAAATATCTTCACTATGGTATTATTTATAGTCTAAGATTGCCTGAGAGCGAAGCTGCGCCAGAAATAAGTGGTGCTGCAACTACGGCCATAGGGCGATAGCCCCGTTGCGCGTGTCTCTAAGTATTTGATAAATGGGGGTGAAGATTATTACAGCAAAATATATCCAGAATATTATGATTTGCAGAATTGTAATGACTAGAGCGTTCGTATTTTTTTTAGAATAGGTATGTAATGTAACAAAGAAGTGCCCTTTAGACTAGAGTCTTCAGGATAGTGCTTTACTATGCGTTTGGATACTATTAATCTGCAATATCACTATCAATAATTTCAATGTCTTCCAATTCATTTATAGAGTCTTCAAGCGAGCTTTCTTCACGTAACTCTAATCGTTCAGTATCGCCAACTTCAGTTGTAGAATATACCGTTTGGTACGTTGCAATGGCAAAAGCAATTATGGTTAATAAAAAGATAAGTTGTGTAGTGTGCGTTGGTTTGTGTGCTTTTTTAGACTTGAAAAAACCTAAAAGACCGAATAGAATGGCTAAAATTGCTGGAATAAACGATAATATGTATAAGGGTAATATCGCTAAGATAACTGCTAAGATAGAGGTGATTAAACCAAGAATAATAAATGTAAGTCTCATAATTTTATTAGTTTTTTAGACCGCTAACGTCTTTGATTCGTAATTCTCCGCTACCAACAGCGACTTTAAATTTAGCAAATACTGGTATTTTGTTTTGATCTGCCGATAACCATAGGAAGTTACTGTTTCCTTTTAAAACATCGTTACCAATAACGTTTAGTTTTAGTTTGTAGCATTGCATTTTACCAAGTGCAGTGTTTAAGGTTTCTTTACCCATCATTGTAAAAGAAAACTTGGTTTCTTTGTTATCGAATAACACCGTAAACGTATCGCTGGCACCTACTGGTGCTTTATGGATATCTAAAGTACGTAATTGATATAATGTGGCCATAATATCGCGTGTACCCGCTGTAATAGTAACGGTACTATTACGGTCCCAGAAACCAGATTCGAAATTCTTGCTTTTCTTACGCAGTACACTTTTTACTGTTCGGGTTTTGTGGTTGTAGTTGTACTTAACGTATTTATAGTAACCCCCTTCGTTAATTTCTCGTTTGTATAAGTATGGTGTTACTGTTTTTGGGCTTACGTAACTTTCGTATAAATCGCGAATTTTAAAAAAGCTATCCCATTTAGAATAGGTTGTTGCTGTCCCTTTTAATCTCAAAAGTGTTGCCGATGATGTTTTTACCTCGCTAGTTTCCATCGTTACCTGCGCTAAATCTGTCATTAAACCAGACATATTGTAAGACGCCGTAAAAGTAAGTTTCTCTCCTGCTATAAACGCGTTATTCTGTGCCTCTATAGAGAGACTCGTTAACAATAATAACACAATAAGTAATCGTTGCATAAATATAATATTAGTCTTTTAAAACGGTTAATTAATCATTTATTATTCCAAAGGTATTATTAAAATAGTTTAGAAAAAAGCGTAGAAAATAAATACATAAAACGACCAATACATTATAGATAGTTAGTGCCTAAAATAATCTTAGTTGTTAATTTTTATCCATATTGATTTGTTAAATTGTCCACTATAAAAAGACTCCAAAATACTATTTAGTTTGCTTAGCTTTGCAACTTTTATAACCCTTTTTTTAAACTATGGATTCGTTAACACAAATAGTATTAGGTGCCGCAGTCGGCGAGGCCGTTTTAGGTCGGAAAATTGGTAACCGTGCTATGTTATACGGAGCGATAGCAGGAACCATTCCTGATTTAGATATTATCGCGTCTTTTTTTACTAATACGGTTAGTGCTCTGGAAATTCATCGTGGGTTTACCCATTCTATATTCTTTTCGGTTGTTTTTGCACCTGTTTTCGCGTGGCTCGTTACCAGATACGATAAACATAAATCTATAAAAGATTGGTCGTGGTTGTTTTTCTGGACCTTTATTACGCATCCTATTCTAGATGCGCATACTACTTGGGGGACACAGTTGTTTTGGCCGTTCGACTTACGACTAGCCTTCAAAACCATTTTTGTTATCGATCCGCTATACACGCTGCCTTTTTTAGTATTTCTAATTATGGCGCTATTGCAGCATAGAAGTTCTAATAAACGGCGTAAGTATAATCGTTTAGGATTATTAGTGAGTACTTTGTATTTAGCGTTAACCTTTGTAAGTAAGGGGATTGCTTACAATATGTTCGAAAATGCGTTAGAAGAACAAGGAATTGTTTATAACGAATTAGAAACTAAACCCGCACCATTTAACACCATATTATGGTGTGCGAATGTAGAAACCGATAGCCACTATTTAATAGGCTATTATTCTTTTTTCGATTCGCAGCCCATTACATTTATACCTTACCCTAAACATCACGAATATTTAGGAGATTTAATCCACTCCGAAAAAATACAACGTATGATTGCCATTTCTAAAGGTTGGTACACGATAACTAAAAAAGAGGGGGATTTATACTTTAACGATTTGCGCTTCGGGTTATTAAGTATTCAACCGGAAGCTAAAAATTTCGTATTTAGTTATTTAATTGCTGTTGCTAAAGATGGCGACGTCAGTTTAATTGAGGCGCCAAAAGGCAGTCGAGAAGGTAAAAAGTTACTGATTGACTTATGGCAGCGCGTTAAAGGGAATTAAGGTGCTTGTTTATAGAGTGGTTTTATAAGGTATAGTTCTTTAATATTCTGTAATTCAAAAAATGAAGGAAACTACTTAAGTTTCTTAATTCAAGGAGAGTGGTAGTTAGAAAGTGCTGTGAGCCAGTGAGTAAACACTTGGTTTTTATTTCTTGCGTATTTTTTCTATACTCCTTTCCCCTTATCTTTTTTGTACAATAAGATTGCGTTTAATTTTTACTTAACAGGTTATAGATTGTTCATTCCGTTAAGGTTCGTATCCTAATTTAATAGCGCGTAAGCTTCAACAGTTGTAACTATCTATTAGATCCTGAATTGAAGTAAGAAACCAATCAATAGACAACGGCCTATATGTAATTGTTTTCATACAGATTGATATGGTAATAAAATATAAAGTCTTATCTTATATTGGAGTAATCTCAAAAGATTATTGTATCTTAATACCGATTATAAACCCGTAGTTTACTGCTTTAAAATTTGTTGAATTATGAAATCTCTTCACAATCTTTTAAATAAAATTACCATACTTACTATGCGAATTAAGACGGAATATCCAGAATTGTATGTGCATTTAGATGAGGATCCTATTACCATACCATCGTTGCAGCATCCACATATGGATAGTGCCATTATGAAAGAGTATATTTGTAGCTTGAAATCACTGATTAAATCGCATTTAAAACCACATCCTAATCACTAATGGCATATATTGACTACTATAAAGTTTTAGAGGTGTCTAAAGACGCTTCAGATAAAGACATAAAAAAAGCGTACCGAAAACTCGCCAGAAAACACCATCCCGATCTTAACCCCAACGATAAAGAAGCTGAAAAACGATTTAAAGAAATAAACGAAGCGAACGAGGTCTTAAGTAATTCTGAAAATCGGAAAAAATACGATGCTCATGGTGAACATTGGCAAAATGCAGAAGCTTACGAACAAGCGCAGAGACAGCAAAGCAGGCAACAGTATGATAGACAGCGGGGGTCGCAACAGTCTGGCGATGATGAATTTTCTGATTTTTTTAGTTCGATGTTTGGCGGACGTTCGCAATCTCGAGGGCGACAGGTTAAGTTTAGAGGTCAAGATTTTAATGCCGAATTACAAATCGATATTAAAGAGGCTTATACCACCCACAAACGAACACTGACTGTAAATGGTAAAAACATTCGTATTACTATTCCGGCAGGAGTAGAGAATGGGCAAGTCATAAAAATTAAAGGGCACGGTGGCGAAGGTGTTAATGGTGGCCCTAATGGTGACCTACTCATCGCTTTTTCTATAAAAAATACCACTGTTTTTAAACGGGATGGCGATAACTTGTATACTTCTGCCGATTTGGACTTATATACAGCGTTATTAGGAGGAGAGTTAACAGTAGACACCTTTAACGGTAAAGTGAAACTAACGATTAAGCCAGAAACACAAAACGGAGCAAAAGTAAAATTAAAAGGTAAGGGTTTTCCGAAGTATAAAAAAGACGGTCAGTTTGGCGACCTATTTGTAAGTTATAACGTTGTAACACCAACGACGCTTACCGATAAGGAAAAAGAACTCTTTACCGAACTCTCAAAATTACGATAAAATGGATACAACACACCTAATTTCTATACAACAGTTTTGTAAGCATTATCAAGTTCCCATAACATTTATTAGTGCGTTACAAGAGTACGAATTGGTTGAAATTACGATTACCGAAACTGACCAATTTATAAAAACAACACAACTTAATAATGTTGAAAAAATGATGCGTTTGCATTATGATCTCGATATTAATTTAGAAGGTATTGATGCGATTTATAACTTATTACAACAAGTTGAAAAACTTCAAGGAGAAGTATTAAATCTTAGAAATAAGTTGAATACTTACGAGTAATTGCAGCTCGTTTAAATTTTTAACATATATACTGTATTGAAATTTTTAAAAAGATTGTGTTTAACTGATTGCAATCAGTAATGAAAGGTATTTAATTGGGTAGATAAGCGTTTCCATAATGAGTATAAAGTAAAATAATTAAGAATGAGAAGACCATTAAAAGACACTGAAAACTTAAGGCTTTTAGCCGATAATTATATTGGTAATTTAGCATATATATCACAAAACAAACCGTTTGTAGTGCCTATAACTTATTTTTATAATAAAGAGAAAAATGCTATTATTGGGTATTCGGCAATGGGACACAAAATACGAGGAATGCGCGAAAACCGTGACGTCTCTTTGTTGGTAACCGATGTGAATTCAGTAAGTTCTTGGAAATCTATTTTAGTCCACGGTACCTACGAAGAGCTCTCTAATAGCGAAGCAAAAGCACAAATGCACACCTTTTCTTTAGGCGTGAAACACCTTGTGGTAAATAATGAATTTAGAACGGTAGATTTTATTGAAGAATTTTCTAGTAAAATAGATACCGCCGATTATCCTATAGTTTTCCTTATTAATATTGATGAGGTTACGGGGAGAATACGCACGGAGTAATTTTTTAATTGTCGATTTAGTTTGTGTTAAAATATGAGAGCATAGCGCTTAGATAAGAATTATAAATGTATGACTATACTTTATTTGCACGGTTTAATGAGTAGTAATCAATCTAATAAAATTGAATGGCTCAAAGAGAAACATCATGTATTCAATCCGCAGCTTAATTATAAGAAGGATTCAAAGACCATATTTGCCGAATTAGAAGCGATCTGCGAGAACACTATTGTGCATCTCATTATAGGAAGCAGCTTAGGTGGATATTTAGGTTATCATATTAGTAATAAGTTTAATATACCAAGCTTACTTTTTAATCCAGCCTTAGAACAAACCACTGCAGAAAAGCCAGATGTTAATTGCGTTAATAACACCAATGTTTTACACACCATTGTTTTAGGTGAAAACGATGACGTTATTTCGCCTATTAAAACACTTCAATTTTTAGAAAATAGAAACTCAAATTTTGTTCACTCCTATGCCCCGACGGGGCACAGAACACCCTTTGAAATTTTTAAAAAGCACTTTAATTCGCTTTAATAAGTTACTAATTATAGGTTGCTTTATGGAGGTAAGCAATCAAACATATGAGACTTTATAGCACATTTAAAAATATCTGTTATTTTTCCCTGGGTAAACTGAATGTAAATTGCATACCGTCTTCCAGACTGATTGCCTGTAAAGACAAAAATAGGCTCATTACACATACAGCCCGTACAAATATCTGTAGACAGGTTAAGATAAGTGTCTCCAAGATTTTGTAGTGCGTTAAAAATATACTGCTGGCGGTATATAAAAGCTGTTTTTTTCATATCCTGATAATACGTCCCATTATCTAGGATGTCGTTTAAAGTATGATAATCCATATTCTGAAAAGCATCTATAACTTGTAATAAATGTAATTGTATCTTTTCGGTGGTTCCTAGTTTTTCAATTAACGCTACAGCTTCCATAAATATCAGTTTTTAATAAAGCTAATAAATAGATGTTATATACTGTAAATAATTTTAATAGTTATTGCGGAATATTTTTTTAAAGGGTTAACGCCTTTAAAGTTTAAATAATGAGTTCTAAAAGAATAGCCACTCGAAATCGACCTCTCAAAGGGGGAAAACTCCTTTCTGAGTGTACTACACAAATCTCCATTTTAAACCTTCAAATAGAGTCTGGAACTGTGACGGTACGAAATTTGTAGACCAGCATTTTTGCGTATTATTTTAATGTCCACTAATACAACCTATTGTGGCCTAAAACTTATAAACGATTCTAAAAAATCCAACAAATCACTTATTATTATTATTATTATTATAAAGTGAGTCTGTAAACACGTGTTTAAGTGCTCTTTTGGCTTATCACAGGCGTACAATAGGTATTACTTGGGCTGCAAAGTGTTTTTTTCTTGGAGTACTGAAGCTAACGCCACAATTTTTTTTCTAGTTTCAGCTCTTTCTAAAACCTCTTCTTATGCGATAGGAATGGATATTAGAAACGTTGCTCCTTCTCCCATTCCTAGGCTAAAGGGTTCAATAGTACCATTATGTTTATTCAAAATCTTTTTGGTCAAATATAAACCTAATCCAGTGGAGGGTTCTCCATTTACACCTAAATGGCCGGGTACAAATTTACTAAACATTATTTTTTCAGTATGCGTGTCGAATCCCATACCATCATCTTTTATCTTAATGTTTACGCTGTTTATATTCGTTGTTCCAGAGATGTGTATTTCACCGTTATTATTAGAAAATTTAATAGCATTATCCAATAAATTCTCAAAAACTTGTCTTAAAGCAATAGAATGTCCTCTAACTTTTATACCGCGAGGAAAAGAGTTAATTACAGACACCTTTTTATCAGCAAGGCGTTTATTTTGTCCATCAATAACGGTGTAAATGAGCTGTGATAAATCTAAATCTTCAAAATTATTTAAAACAACTTCTACATTTTTAGACCTCAAAATGTTAAGCATTTCTTCAAGAAACTTTAGTTGTTTATTGGTGATTTCTTTCAACATCTTTAAATTTTCAACGCGGTGATGAGTATCGTGCCCATCTTCTTCTAAAAATTTTATAATTTCGATAGACTGAAGTACCGGTGTTCTTAAATCGTGTGAAATGAGTTCGGTAACCTCCTGTTTTTCTATATCCACCTCTTCTAAGCATTCAATGGTGTATTGGATATTTTGTAACAGTTGTCCAATCTCATCAGAATAATAATTAGGAAGATCGGGTACTATATGGTGCTCTACGTAATTACTTAATGCAACCTTCCCTTTTATGATAGGGTCTAACAATGAGTTTAGAATTCTTAAGGTTATTACTGTAGCGCCTAGAGTTAACCCTAAGGTTATTAAAATAAATCCAGTGATAGAGACCGAAGTTGCAAACAACACATAACCAATAATACCTAATAAGGGAATATGAATACCTATGAAGGCTACGAATAAAAATTTGTAAGAGTACTTTTTTAGAAATGATAACTGAGAGAGTCGGTGATAGGTTTTCATAATTATGTAATACTATTTAACAGGGAGACAATTATAAGAGCTATTTATTTTTTTAAGATTGATACTCGTTGGTTTTTTCTAATTAAAGAAAAAGAATTTCTTTATATAAGCTTTATTTTAAATCGTAAGCAACCAAGATAAGGCTTTTACGGCACGTTTTCTAGACGTGTAACATCTTCACCACAATAGAATCGTATAAAAGTTTACGCATAAATAAGCTAAATTTTTATCTAAATGCGCAAACTGAGCTCACTATTTTTTAATAATTTAATACTTCATTAAAACCAAATTGTATGAGTAAAGATAGAAAAAACCCCAAAACGGAACACGAAAAAGAGCTATATCAAAACGCTACAGACGAAAAGGGAGCTCAGAAAAAGAGCCATTACAATCAATATGGTAAAACCAATGATGAGCGTAAAAAGAGATCTGGAGGAGAAGAAGAATAATAACTATGGTACTACTGATCATATAGTATCAATAGTACCATTCGTATTAATAAACAGTTTCTATAAAATATTCAATAGGTTTGAATGAGCCACCATTACTGTCTTCTGCTGAACATGCTGTAAGGCATACAATAAGGTCCATACACGCTTCAAATTGAATTAAATCGCCTGCTACAGACGTTGGCGGAAGCACTGAAATCTTACCTTCCAAATCAAATTGAACATTCATAAAGATGTTAAAGGCATTTGGAATATCGTCAAAATCAATACCAAAGGGTTGCAAGTTTTTATATAGGTTTTCTAGGCAACTTGGATGATACCCTTTATGGTTGTACATAACCTCGAAAGTTTCTTTGCTACAAGGTGCGAGCAAAAAATCATTACGACCATTAGTATCTTTAATAATTTCGACCATTTTGTTAGAGCGGTTACTCCAAAGGTAATTGCTTGTTGTTATTAAAATGGATTCTTCAAAATCTAGAGTTTTACCAGAAGATACTTTTTCTTTAGTGTCTGCACTATTAAAAAGTACCATATCGCTTACTTGCTGTCCTTTCGGGTCAATTACAGTTAAAATGTCTCCTTTCTTTAGCTTGAAAGCTTTGCCACTTTGTTTTGCAATAGTAATTTTCTCTTTCATATTTCTTTTATGTTTTTATTTTTTAGTATGGAAAGGACATTTCCAATCACTTTCAATAGCCCTTCCGCTGTATTGTTTTGTCTCGGTGTCATTACCAAAATCTTTAAGCACAGGGTTTATATATCCTTGAAGTTTCTGATCTCTTTTTCTAATTCTTTTCTTTATTTTGCTGTAGGTTCCCATTTCTCGTAATTTCTCAAATTGCCAATGTAAATTAAATACTATTGTCGTATGTGGACTCTGCCTTGCTATTCTAGAGCTATTTGGGTGAAGGCCTACAATGTAAAACGCTTTGCCTTTAAGACTAAGACTAAACTCTGAACTATCTGGATCACTACTAACTGTAGGGTCCCAGTCGCAATCGTCTATATCGTGAAGCTTCTGTAATACGCTCCATAATTTGTTTTCAAACTCTAATTCTGAAGTAAAATGGTCATTCGGAAAAACAGCCATAAAGGATTCAAATTCGTTAGACTCAAAATCGTATTGATTAATATATGCTTCCAAATCGTTTAATACTGCTTTTAAACATACATTGTCGTTTAAAGAATCATAAACTTTTAAATGGTAATTATTCATTAAAAACACTGTTTTCGCCATCACGCACGGATGTTTCTGCTTTAATACAAAATTTTTATAATCGTCTTCAATTGCTTGAAATGATAGGTGAGCGACGTTACCTAAATCAGCCATAAATTTATAATTTGTTATACGTTTAATGTTAAGGTGCAGCGTCGCTATTTCTAGTGAGAGCGGCACGCAATTACGTTCTAATTTGCACAAAACTAATAAACAAATGTTTAATGGGTTTACTCTTTAACAATTTAATTTATCTCAAAACAACTTACTAAAACAGTATACCATTTAACATTTATATGAGCAAAAAATTAATTGATAAGAAGTAACACTTCAGCTTTAAGTATCCTAATTTTGTAACTTAAAACAAAAGAATTATGGACTTAGAAGAAGTGTTTTGGTTAATTGTATCTGTACTTGGAGTGTTTTCATTAATAATTTTTATAACTCGTGTTTTCGGATTACGAACGTTTGCTAAAATGTCTAGCTTTGATTTTGCATCTACTATAGCGGTCGGTTCTGTTTTAGCATCTACTATATTAAATAATGATTATTCTTTAACTAAGGCTGCAATTGTGCTCGTAACGATTATAGGTTTTCAAACTCTGTTTTCTTTCTTCGTTAGAAAAAACAAGTTCTTTAAGCAATTGTTTACTAATAAACCGCAAGTTATTATGTGGAATGGCGAAATTCTTTACGATAGGCTTAAAAGTTGTAATGTGGGTAAAGACGATTTAATAGCTAAATTGAGAGAAGCAAATGTGCATGATTTCAAAGAAGTAAAGGCTGTTGTTTTTGAGAGTACGGGGGATGTTTCTGTGATTCATAATGCTGAAAACAAAGCATTAAATCTTCAATTATTAACCGATGCCAATATTCCAAATAGCTATGATGAAGTTTCTTAAAACAAACAAAAATGCAATCTATGGGGGCGCAATGGCTACTCTATTAACCGGTTTAGGGATTTTTCTTTTAGGTAATGTTTCTGGTTACGAAGCAAAGCACTTGTTAACGGTATCTTTAGGTGGTTTAAATATGTTATGTAATACTATTGTACTGGCCACGGCAACTATTCTGGCGTTACTTTTAACGCTGCTAAGTGTTAGTTTTGGTTCTAAAAACACTTTAAAAAACACACATTATTATCAGGTTTTAAATATTGCTAAATTCGATGTCATTTTATTTATTTCGGCTTTAATTCTTTTTCAATTTTTCAACATTCCAATCGTAGAATCTGAAAACGTACCGACGTCGTGGTTTACTGCAATCTATTGGGCAACTCTTGGTTCTACTTCTATTATTAGCGGAATGATGATCACCGTTATTTTAATGTTATACAATGCCGTAACTAATTTAATTTCTATTATTGGTTTAGGGCAGGACCATCCACTATTGTCTAAAGAAGATATCGACGGTACAGATGATGAACAAAATTAAGATGTTGAATATGCCGTAAAATTAAATTGACGTGCTCTTTTTGTAGCATAAGGAGGTTTTATTTACAACTGTAAGTTACGTTTTGCGCAGCTTGGCAATAGCCTTTTGGATAGTTAGGTTTATAATTTTCTATTGTGAAAGAATCAGGTTTAAAATGAGTTACCAATGAAAACAGGTTTAGTATGGTTTAAGAATGATTTAAGAGTTTACGATAACGAAGTGCTCTGCCAAGCAATTCACCATTGTGATCGTTTGCTATTTTTCTTTTCTGTAGAACCTTACCTTTTTGAAATGCTAGACTTGGGCTTTAGAAAAGCAGGATGTAATCGATTTAAGTTTTTAGAACAATCGGTTTTAAATTTACAGAAAAACTTAGAATTGTTGGGCGGACATCTCATTATTAGCCCTAACAGTGCTGTTACAGAAATACCGCAGTTAGTCAAGCAATACGGTATCACCGAAATTTATGCAGAAGAGGACTCTGCGTACGAAGAATTGAATATTAAAACCAAAGTAATACATCTTTTACCCGATGTCGAGTTCCGTTCTTATTGGGGTAAAACCTTATATCATATTAACGATATTCCGTTTACCATTCCCGTTATTCCTTTAACGAGTAAAGCATACCGAATTCCCGTTGGAAAGGAAAGTGTACCGCGACCTACTTTTAAAACGCCACAACATAGTAAAGGTCACTGCGACGTTACGTCAACGGGTTTTCCGCTACCTACCATTTATGGATTCTCAATTGTGGAGTATAAAAATGCTCAGCCTTTTTTGGATGGAGGAGAAGATGCGGCCATTAATAGGTTAAAGTATTACACTTTCGACTCTAAATTATTAACAGGTTACCGATGGTCTCGCAACAAATCGATAGGCTTAGATTATAGTTCTAAACTTTCGCCTTATTTAGCGCTTGGTTGTATTTCTCCCCGATTAATATTTAAAGCCGTTAAAAAATATGAAGCTAAAGTCGCTAAAAATCAAAGCACATGGTGGATTATCTTTGAACTGGTTTGGCGTGATTATTTCACCTTTAAAGGAATGAAAATGGGAAATGCTATATTCTATTTGAAAGGGTTTAAGAATAAGGATTTAGAATTTGAGAATAATAAAGAACATTTTCTAAGATGGCAAAACGGAACAACAGGTATTCCGTTTATTGATGCACATATGCGCCAATTAAATAGCACAGGATATATGAGTAATAGGGGTAGAGTAAACTGTGCTAGTTATCTTGTTCACGATTTAAAAATTAATTGGACTTGGGGTGCAGCCTATTTTGAAAGCACTCTTATCGATTACGATGTTAGTGCAAATTGGATGAATTGGCATATGCAAGCTTTCGAAATATATTATACAAACCCGGTTCATCAAAGTTTAAAATATAAATCTGAGGACTATATTAGAAAATGGATTCCAGAATTAAATCATATTACTGACTCTAAAATTCTCGCCCCTTGGTTGTTTGATGCCGTTAGTGGTAAAACCAATTACCCGCAACCCATTGCGATTTATAAAAAGTGGTCGCGGTCTATAAACCGGATTTTAGTAGCGGTGAACTCTATGGATTAATTTAATTTTTATTTTGAGTTAAAACTACAAATAACATCTTAGAATTTAATAGAAAAGATATGCCATTGATAATAATAATAGGCTAATCTTGTTTTATTACCCCATACACGGTCCATAAACCAATCCCATTGCATAATATTACAAACATAAAGGCACTAACGACTCCAGCTTTTTTTGTCCGGAGAGCCTTAACTATCTGGAGATAATCGCCAAAGAGGTAAATACGCCAGCTGCAATTCCTATTATGACCTCCATCGGCATCTTTTAATTTTTGAGAAGAATGCTTTGATTGATTGATTGATGCAATGCTTCATATAAGACTGTCTCCATACTGCGATTTCTGATGCATTATCAAAATTATCTAGAATGAGTAAAGTAACAAGCGGGCTAGCATCTTATTTTATTTTAAGTCTCTAAATAAACTTGGGCTAATTTTAAACTTTTCTTTAAAAATTTTAGAAAAATAGCTAAAGCTTTTAAAACCTACAACAGAAACTACTTCAGAAACATTTAAATCTTTTTCCATTAATAACTTTTGCGCCGTATCTAATCGTGTTGTGGTTACGTATTCATTTACTGTAGAATGGTATAAATATTTAAAGGCTTTCTGTAACTTGTTAGGGTTTAAACCTGATAATTTTGAAAGGTTTGCAACCGATAATTCACTATCTAAATTTTCAGAAATATATTTAGATAATTCTTCCACTCGGTTTAATTCGTTAATTCGAAGGATTCTACTTTCTGTAAAACCTAACTTATCATCCCGATGTTGGATTAATTGTTTGATGAATATTTGAAGACCAATACTTTCTAAGTAATATTTGCGTACTAGTTTTTGATTTTCATATTTAGCAATACCATCTAAAAGCGTCTTAAATTCTAAACCATAGTAACCTTCATGGTAATACGTATGATCTGCTTTTAAATCTCTAAATAATTTTTGAAGATCTTCAGAGATGCCGTCTAATTCACACTTAGAAGTTTCAACAAACACTTTCCTATTGATTTCTAAACTAACGATTTCAATGTCCTTATCTTTTTCAAAGAAGAGCAAATGCCCATTATTACTTTCACTAGCGACAATGGCACATTTGTATTGTGCTATTTTATGTGCGGCAGTTTCATTTGCAAAACGATGATTTACAGGGCCTTTTAAGGCATATATAAATTTAACAGGGTGCACATCATCTATTGTGAAATCTATTCTAACATCCTTAAAAAATTTACACTTATAATTAATAATACCTAATCCGTTGTCAAAATTAACGCCACGAATCTGACCTATTCCTATCGTTGGAGGGAGATCGATAAAATATTCATCGCAATTTTCGTGGAACTCTACATCAAAACACTGGGCTAAACTTTCAATAACTTCTTTTAGTGGTAATGAGTTTACTTTGCAAATTTTCATAAAGGACTGTGTGTTTTTTTAAAATTAAGGATGTCTAAATATTTAGACATCCTTAAATCTACACTATAAATATATGCTTTTTTAATTTATGAAGTTGGGTTTGTAAATCTATTATAATTCTATCCAGGCGCCTAGCATTGCAGCCTCAGCAGAAAACACCACTGTAATAATTAACCACCAAGCTGCTGAAGCTGCAGTTTTTCTAGCGTGTTCTGCTTGAATAACTGCTTTTCTCTTCGTCATTTCTAATTGCTCTTGTGCTTTTTGCTCAATTTTCTGTACTTTAGATTTAATCATTTCAACAGTATTATCTAGCTTAGAAGAAATGGAATCAATTTAACTTTCATCTATATGTTTGTTATTAGTTACTAAAGCTTTAATGGTATTACTATCCATTTTACTTAATCTTGCTTTAATTATATCGAGAGAGTCTTTCGGATTACCTAAAATACTGCTTATATCTTGTTTTAAGTCGTTATAATTAAGTTCTTTACGTTGTGTGCTATTAAAGAATTCTGCGATAGCGTTTTCTGCGCCTTCCATTATAGTATTCATATCGCTATCTTCAAAAGTCGTTTTCACGTTCGAAATGCTTTCTTCAATTTTATCGGCATAATTCTTAAGTTTATTTCATCTAGCGACGTATTTTTATATAAGGTTTCAATAATACTGTCCTTATTTAAATCGGCAAACTTAGTAGAGAAAATAGCGCCAATAGATTTAGGATCCGACAGTATTTTGTTAAAGTCGTCAGTAAGTTTTGCTCCCGAAAAAGCCTCAGGCGTAATTTTAGAAAGATATTCCTTTACTTGCTTAATAGTGTCGTTAATTTGAGACTCTTCAACTGGCGTTTTTTTAGTAATAGCGACCGTTACCACTTTAGCTGTAGAACCCTTACTTGTACACGCATTTTTTAAATCTGATAAAATAAACTTTAATTTATTATCTTTTTCATTTGATTCATTATCACTAGAAGTATCGACTTTATCAACAGCTTTCGTTAGTACTTGCTGAATAGCCATATATTTTCCCGAGCTATTCGAGGATTTGCTTTTACCCGCTATTTTATCTAGACCTTCTTTTAGCGTATCGTAGTTGGGCATTTTATCATCCACTTTTGTAAGGAATTTATCTAAAACGTTAGAGAGATCTGTAGTATTTAAATTAACATCAAATTCTTTTCTAATTTTATCTATAGATGACCCGATTACGTTTTCAATTTTCTTTTCATCAGATGTTGCAAAAAGTTGTTTAATAATGTTTGCCGACGATTTCAAACCAGAAGTAGCTTTGGTTACTAAGCAGTCAATAAGGGTATTTACAATTTTAGTCTCTATGTAAAAAAGTATGAGGAAGAATAGAGCCCAAATAACTAAAGCGACTGTTAAATTTGAAGCTAAATAACCAAAGAAACTTAAATTTAAGGCTATCGCAGAAGCGCCAAATAGAGAAATGGCGGTAGTAAGTAAACTCCAAATGCCAAAAGCGCTACTTATTTTAACTCCGGCTGCTGCCTCATAATCATCGTAATCTTGATTGTATGTGTCATCATTATTTTTTTCGTTATCTGAGGGTTTAACCTTATTTTCAACATACGTTTTTTTTAAGTTACCAATCATATTTATTCCTAAAGCCACAGACAGTGCTGTTAAAATAATTTGAAAAATTAAAGCGAGTAAAACACCAGCTATAATGGCAATAAAAAAATGAGAATTAATGGTAGAAGTATCAATTTCTACGCGATTGGTTTGTGCAGCGTTGCTCAAGGAAATTAAGAGCATTTTTACGGTGAAAAGCGATCGTTCCATATTATTCTAGTTTATAGTTCGATGCTATTTTCCAGAAAAATTGCTATAACGATTTGCAGTTTAACATTTTAAATTAGCTTAAATAGAACTAATTTGAAGTAGTACAAATGATAATGGATATTTCTCAGTATTCAATAAGAAAATATATGGGTATTTTAAAGGAGTAAATAGGAAATGAAAGCAGACTTAAAGTCTCAATTCAATTCAAAACAAAACAAAAATAAGAACAGTCGATTAACAACTGTTCTTATAATTAATTGATTTTATCACTTAGAGACTATAAAAAGCATATTTTAAAAGGTTTAAAATTCAGACCTTCTGCCTAGTTTTTCTTTTTGGTTTCAGGAGTTTTCTTTGTAGAATCAGTGTTGTGTTTAGAATCAACTTTTTGTTTATTATTACCTTTCACGTCCTTTTTGTGATCTTCTTGTTTATTCTTGTCGTTCATAATAAATTGTTTTAAAATGTACTTCGTTGTACTACAATAAAGGTGGTTAAAAATTCCCTATAAGTTGTTACATAATTAAACGGCAAACTTACATAAGTTACAGATTTTCTAAATTTTCCTTTCTTAGTTCGCCTAAACTCTTAAAAATTGAAGGTGTTGACCCCGTAATTTTCTTAAATTGATTTGATAAATGCGCGACGCTGCTGTAGTGAAGTTTGTGAGATATTTCAGTAAGATTTAATTCGTTATCTAATAGAAGTTCTTTGGCTTTCTCTATTTTATGTTTTATTATAAAGTGTTGAATGGTAATACCTTCTGCCTCTGAAAATAAATTGGATAGATAGGTGTAATCACAACCCAATTTCTGACTAATAAAATAGGAGCAATTAACTCTTGGAATATCTTCAGAATGATGTATCATTTCAATAATTACTGTTTTTATTTTATCAATTAAAATGCTTTTTTTATCGTCTAATAATTCAAGGCCAGAAATAGCTAAATTTAATTTCAATTCTTGTTTTACTGCATTAGTAATGTTCTCTTCAATTTCGACAGTGCCAAGTTCTATGCGTATATATTTTAAGTGTAGTCTTTCTAACTCATATTTTACCATGAGCTTACATCTTAAACTTACCATGTGCTTAATATAAAGTGTCATCTTTTAATATTAATTTATAATTATATCTTATTAACTAAAGATAGGTGATAAAAAATAGTTAATAGGATTAAAAGTTATAAAAATTTTAGAGATTATGAATTCTTTATATGTGTTTAATATTAAGTCTTTTATATATAGAAAAAATTAAAATAAGTAGTGTTAAATATATAAGGAAACACGTGAGAATTAAGATATTCAAGAATATATTTTTTGTTAAAATGCTTATTAATAATAGGTAATCAATAAGATCGCTAGTCACTGTTATTATGTGAGTAATTTTGTGAATTTTGATTACAGTTGTGCGTTGAAAATGTTTCTGATTGTCTTACTAAGTGCAACTTTAAAAAGAGTCTAACATATTCTTGTGATGCTTTTAATTTAGCTATTGATAAACGTTAATTGCGACCTCACTAAAAAATTATATGTGCAAAAAAAAGATGAATATAATAATGAATATTATTAAATTGAGAATTAAAAAGACTAATTAAAACATAATTTTAAAGCCTATAATCCCCATTAGACCTGATAGCGTTCCTAAGGCTAAACCCTACCATAGCGTCCTATCAAAATTAAAAATGGACCATAGCAATTCATAAAGACTAAGAAAAAGCGCACCCAATAGAAAATGAGCCAACCACGCCAGGTTCTTATAGTTGCGATCCAAATCGCGCTAAAAAAAGTCATACTGAGCACAGAGAGAACACAAGAGATAATGAAAATCATATTTTTCAATGTTTTTTAAAACAATATGGCATTAGCGTTTAACATCTTTTAAAAGCCAGTTATCGATGGAGTCATTATTTTCTTTATGTATTACAACCATTTTACCTGTCGTTTTAAAAATCACGGCTTTAACCTCCGAGAGCTTTATTACGTTAGCTTACCTAAGTTTAGGGCGTAAATCGCCTTCTGTAACTCTTACAGCTTTCATATTGCCCCTTAAAATGAGTTGACCTTCCATTAGTAAAGTGGGTTGATTGTTAATTAAATTTCTAAACCAATGGTAGCGTCTAAAGTAAGCCGCTAGTAATTGTAAAGTGTATATCATTAATAAACCTAGCGCTCCTTCTATAAAAGACACCGATTCAGATAAAATAGTGGTCGCTGTAATGGAGCCCACTTCCACTGTCATAGCAAAGTCGAAACTGGAGATTTTAGAGAAACTTCGCTTTCCAAATAACCGTGTATAAATAATAATGGCGGTATAATATCCAATACTAGAAAGTGCAATTACAAATAACGAAAATGCAGTATGATCTATTAATTCATTAAATAAGTCATTGACATCCAGTATATATATTGATAAAGTGCCATAATTGAAATAAAAGTAGATGTCATTCTTAGAGATTTAAGCGTAGATTTTTAAAATAATTACGTTTTAGAACAGTAAACAATATTTAATTAAGTACATATAAGCGCCTTTTAAAAAATAAGTTAAATTTATAATCGTAATGAGATTTAACTACTAAATAAGGTGATTTAAGAATTAAAAAACGATACTACAAAAAAGTGATAGGAGTAAAATACGAAACGCGTTTTGTACTTAATAATCTAAATTTTTAAAAAATTAAGTAGTAGCGTTCCCCTCTCGATTTAGTGTAATATCGTTTTCTATTAGAAATAAATTGCTATGCTGGCACTTTAGCTGCTATAGGCATTCTATCCCAGTTTCTATGCTTTGCTATGGCATTAATAAAACCGTTCACTTTTTCATTTACAAAAATGGCGTTGTCGTTTTTATATTTTGATACGAACGTAGTATCTAATAAGTCTTCTCCTTCATTGTCGACGGCTATAGCTTTACAATGTTTAAAAGTTTCATTTATAAACTTTATATATTTTGGTTCTTCTTTCAACATTTCAATAGATTTTTTGCCACCCGGAATATAAACGGCATCAAAAAGAACACTTTCCGTTGTCATAATTGAAGCATCTACCTCGTGTTCCATATTTTCATCACACCTAATTGTTCCACCATGAGGTGCTATAATTTTCACCATCGCGCCTTCCTTTTCCAACGCCTTTTTGTACGCTGTAAAATCACTCATAGAGAATCCATCTGAAGCCAAAACGGCAATTTTGCGTGTAACAATACTATCAAATTTAGTTGTCGACTGGCTTAGAGACGGCGCCTTATCTAGATAATTCTTTTGTTTTGGAGGCTGGTGTTTTTCTACTTCGGCATCTGCTCCAATAGCTTGATTAATAGGTTGCTCTATGGTATTCGGTACTTTAAGTCCTAATCCTTTCGCAACTTGTTGAGACAAGTCTTTGTTAATTTGTGCAATAAGCCATAGCATACGTTCTTTAATATGTTTGTGTTTACACTTGCCTAACTCGAAAGTATACGCATCAGCAACGTGCTGTTTTTCCCAATCGGCAAGGCTTCTATAAAATAATGCGGGTTGAGAAAAATGATCATTAAAACTTTCGCTTCGGGTTCTTATTTTTTTTGCGTCTATACGTTCTTCGTAAGAATTGAAAGCACCTTCGGCCATTTTTGCCATATGCGGACAACCACCACCAAGAGAATTTGGGAAATAGGCGGTTTGTCCTTTAGGAATATCCATTTGCATTTGCCCATCTCGCTGGTTGTTATGCGTTTCGACAATTGGTCTGTTTATTGGTATTTGATGAAAGTTAGGACTTCCTAACCGCGATAATTGGGTGTCGCGATAAGAAAATAAGCGGCCTTGAAGTAACGGGTCGTTTGTAAAGTCTATACCCGGAATAATGTGTCCAGGAAGAAAAGCGACCTGCTCGGTTTCGGCAAAAAAGTTTTCAGGATTTCTATTTAAGGTCATTTTACCTATAATTTCTACCGGCACCAATTCTTCTGGGATGAGCTTTGTAGGATCCAATAAATCGAAGTCGAATTTATGTTCATCCTCTTGTGCAACAATTTGAATTCCGAGTTCCCACTCAGGAAAGTGCCCCGCTTCAATAGCGTCCCATAAATCTCTTCTATGGAAATCTGAATCTGCGCCATTAATCTTCACGGCTTCATCCCAAGTTACAGAATGCACGCCTAACTTTGGTTTCCAATGGAATTTCACAAAATGAGATTCTCCCTCAGAATTTATAAGTCTAAAGGTGTGTATTCCGAAACCTTCCATCATTCTTAAACTTCTCGGGATAGCACGATCACTCATCGCCCAGATATGGTTATGAAGCGTCTCTGTAGTCCGCGACACAAAATCGTAAAAGGTGTCGTGCGCAGAAGCTGCTTGAGGAATTTCTTTATTGGGTTCGGGTTTTACAGCGTGCACTAAATCTGGAAATTTCATAGCATCTTGAATAAAAAAGATGGGCATATTGTTACCTACTAAATCCCACGTGCCTTCTTGCGTATAGAATTTTACTGCAAAACCACGAACATCTCGCGCTAAATCTGGAGACCCTTTAGAACCCGCAACAGTAGAGAATCGAACAAAAACCGGTGTTTTTCGATTGGTATCGGTAAAAATGCCTGCTTTACTATATTTTTCAATGCTCTTGTATAATTCAAAATACCCGTGTGCCGCACTTCCTCGAGCGTGAACAATGCGTTCTGGAATGCGCTCATGATCGAAATGAGTTATTTTTTCGCGAAGTAGAAAATCTTCTAAGAGCGTAGAGCCACGTTCTCCCGCTTTTAAAGAATTGTTAGTGTCGTTAACCTTTAAACCTTGATTGGTGGTCATTACTTTATTCTTAGCGTCTTTTTCAAATTGCTTTAAATCTTCGGTTTTCTTGTTTTGAGAGTTGTCTTTCTTAGCCATTTAAGTTGTAGTTATTTGTTAATAAGTGCTTTGCGGTAATGAATTTACAAATTTTTTTCCTGAATTGTTATCAAATTTTTAGCGTTTTTAACGTATAATGGTTATATAATAACGCTATCGACCATTGTACGGATTATGTCATTCTTATCATTATCGTTATTTTTATTGGTGCTATAATTCTCTATTATTTTGGTATACTTTCGAAATAATTTGGGGTGTTACAATACTCTTTTCATTAATTTCTGGACTAAGCCAAGATTGTATAACTATAGAACTTGTAGCGTTACACGCTTGCAGCCCGTAAGAGTACGGTCTACATCCAAGCGTATGTGTAAAAGATAAGTTGTGTATTGTGGGCTGTACTTTTCCAGTGGTAGAAAGTAGGCGATAAGCAGCGTCAATTTCAATGCCTCCCGTAAGTAAGAAAAGGTCGTTTTTAATCGATACAACGTGATTGCGATCTATGGATTGGTCTAAATCATTGATTGAATGCGCACCTTCAAACTTAGCTTTTGCCTTGCTTACAATACCAGATTTCACAATAGATTGAAACGGATAATTCGCCAGTTCCACGTTATCGTTTCCCGAACAATTTATAAACATATCGTACGCTTTTGTTTGCCGTGGTCTTTTGTCTGTTGTAATTTCAATCGTGGTTTTATCCGTGTTCAAATTTTCGATACGTTCTACGTTACCTGCTATTAAATCGATAACGTCTGCCTTGTAAAGTGCTATTAAAATTTCAGCAGAATCTAGAGGTAATGCAGCAATCACATTCATAAGAAAAGGTTTAATTTCTTTTTTTAAGAAGAGGTGGTCTTCTGCCGACAGTAATTCAGCGTGAAAATTTAAACAATACATTACATCGTCTAACGTCTCCATCCAATGAATAGGATTATCATTTTCTACAGAATCGCGGGCTTTAATCATTTCTAATTCCATTCCTTTAAAAGAATCTATGTAGGTATGATTTTTAGCCATTGTATCTATAAATTGCTGACATCCGAAACGGTCATTTGAAAGTAAATTTTGTAACTCTATATTCTTATCCTTTTCGAAGGCCTTAATTAATGCTGGACGGCACACAGCATCAAAAAAGGTTTCAATTCTCAAAAAGCCATTATCATTAATAAGTGATAAGATGTGCTCTCGGTTGGTGTGTCTATATATTTTTCGGAAGGGTTCAATTTGTTCATATTGTAAATGAGGCAGCCAACCATTTAAAGCATGTAAAATAAATTTTAAACCTTTAGCGTCCTCATATAGCCTATATTTTAATCCCTCTTTCGTTGTGCTAAATTCTCCGTGGCGATGGGCCAAAGAAGTAACAACGTCGAATGCACTTAACGAAGCACCTAGAATGCCTATTTCAAAATTATAGTACTCAGTATTCTTCGGTATGATTTTAGAAATTGGCCAAGGCGTCGCAAAATAACCAGTACTGGGTTTGTCGACGTCTTTCCAGTGATGTCCCGTCGAAATTAAAACCTTCGAGAAAAAATAATTTATTTTCTGACTAACTAGAGTTACGGATTTATTATTAACTTTAATATCTGTGACGGGACTATTAATTAATTCTTTTATGTTAAAACCAGCACGTTTTAAACGGTGAATAATTTCATTGTATTGACTATGAAAATAAGCTCCTAGAGCTAGGCGACTATATACTTTACTGTCATCGATGGGGAAAGATGTTATATTAAGGGCCTTTAGTGATTCCTTATCTTGAATGCTTAGCCAGTTAGCAAAAGGTTGAGTGAGTTCTGGGATTTCTTCTGAAGAAATATTCGATAGATTGTATTTATCGGTAGTCTCAGCATTATACGGCATACCAACACCCATTTTATTTCCACTTTCAAAAATGGTAATATTTTGGAAGTCCTTTATTAATACAGTTTCATGATCTAAAATATGTTTTAGACAATATAGTGCTGTAGGGCCAGAACCAATAATGGCCAATCTGAGTGTGCTCATAAAAAGAGTTGTTTTACTTAATCTGCCGTTTTATCCGTAGAAATAAGGACGTATTTTATGTCTTAAAAGTTGTAATACAATGCTTATTATAGTCATTATTTATAGTATTAGATTGCGTTGATTACTATTTCGAGGTTCGCCTAATAAATGAGTAGTAAACGGTGTGTTATATATTAAGTTGAGTAGTTAGTGTGTTAATTTTAAACACTATAAGTCTTTTTGGTTTTTGCTAAATATTTTATAAAAATGAGGCATATTACTATCTTAATTAAAACAATTATTAGCTTATAAATCATATAATTATAAGTAAATAAACTAATGAAAATAACGACCTAAATAGAGAAATTCTTGATTCGAGGACGAAAAAAGGAAAAGATAGTAAAAGGGCCATAATGAAACCGATGATTCGCATAACGACGGATGGAAACCAGATAATTAAAACGAAGAAAAACAACCTATTATAATAAATGCCAAGCTAATATAAATAGTCTTGGCATTTTTATTAATGTGAAATTTAGCTGTAAAAATTATCCTCTCAGTATGTAAATGGGTGCATTTAGGTGATTAAACTTCTTTATTATTCCCGAAACTATCAAAACCTATTTCACAATTCAAATAAAAGAGTCTAGCATACGGCGCATTCCTAAACCAAACTCTTAATATTTAAATTGAGGTATAAATCAAAATTTAATGAATGTCTTCCAAGTAATCGGCTTTGTTATAACTAGCTTGAATAGCGTCTTTCTGTTTGATTAAGGTGTCTCTAACAGGAAGGCTTATTTCATAATTATTTAAGATATCCTCATAATCTTCTATAGCAGCTTTTTCGCCTGTTTTAACCTCTTCTAACATAGATTCATCGTTATCTATAGAGAAGAGTGCTTTTGTATCGATCCACGCTCTGTGGATTGATCCAGAAACGCTACCATCTTTTTCGCTTACTTCCATACCTTGAGTTCTTAAAGCACTGCTAAGTTCATTAATATAACCGCTTCTTTCTAGTGCTTTCTGATTAAAAAAAGTCTTTAATCTTGGGTTTTCAACATGTTGTGCCACTTTTTTAAAACCTTTTTCTGCATCATATGCTTTTTCCAAAAGTTCATTTAATTTGTCTTTCGTCTTGTCGTTAAACATTGCCATAATAATCTATTAAATTTACGGTAAGAAATTTGATGCCTACCGAATTCATCACTTTAGTCACACTAAAATTAGCTGCTTAAAAGAACAATTGTTAATCCAAATGAAACTGTTATTTGCTCATCTGGGTTCGGAAGATTTTGGGTCATTTTTAAAAGCTTTCTACCACTTGAAGCAAAACTCCCCTTTTTCCGGACAATGACTATTTCAAAATGCTATTTTTCTGTTTTTATCTATAAATGAAGCGTCTATAGTAGCCTTAAAAAGCTATATTAAATAAGGCCCTATTGTTTTTCAACGTTATAACTCAATTTTTTCTTAAGAATTTTATCATTGATTAAAGGTTTGTTGCAATAAAGACAGCTCAGCTATAACCCTATACAACAAACATTTTAAAGTCTGATTATCTGGAACATAAATCAGTGTTATGGTTTATTAAAATTATTTTTAGCCATTGGTACACCTTAGTCTTTTGGTTTTACTTCCATTGTTGAGGGGGTGGCTAAAAGCTATAATCAGTTTTAAGGTAACCAATGTTACAGTGCGCGTATTATTTTAAGCCTATCTTCGATTTTGAAATCAAAATTTAATTTTAAAAAAGAAAGTATGAAAAATCAGTTTTTAATGATCCTTCTTATTTTTATCGGGTCTGTTTTATGCACTTCAGTAGCCGCACAGTCAATAAGTGTTACCGCTATTGAGAACGCTGTTAAAAAGGATGGGAAATACGCTATGCTTGTTTCAAATGCGCGCTATTTTCAAGCAGCGGTGAGAACGGGGGTCGGACTCAAGGCTAATAACCAAGATATGGATTTTGAAGTGGTGTTAATTGGCCCTGTAGTTAAAGATTTAGCCACAGATGAGGGGTTGAAATCTACTATTGAAGCCGGTAAAAAAGCGGGTATTCGCATCGTTGTTTGTGAAGCTGCTATGAATTATTTTAAATTAAAGCATAAAGATTTTCACCGTTCCATAGCATTTACACCCGATGGGTTTATTTATATGTTTGGTTTGCAGGAAAGCGGATTTAAAACAATTACGTTATAACCGATAGGAGATTAGGCTTAAGAAATAGCCGGATTCTTAAAACGTGAATCCCTTTTGAGGATTCTTATTTTGAACCCTAAAAAACGCTTGTATCTATGGGGTGCAAGCGTTTTTTTTGACTTAGTGTCAACTCTAATCCTTTTTTTGGAGATCTCCAAAGTTACGAGTTGGCCTATTGGAGAAGTCAGCAGAAGTCATAGTACTTAAGGGAAACGAGGTGGGAGAAAAAGCCCATAGGACTCACAATTAAGGAAGGACGGAACAACGTTCTCTATTAAATTCGCATAGGAGCAAATTTTTGTAGCCTATGCTTAAAATAGTAGGTAGCTTCAATTGGTGTAAAGAGCAATTGTTGAGATGAACGTTGAACCGCCGTATACGAGACCCGTACGTACGGTGGTGTGAGAGGCGCACTGGCAATCATTCGATTGTCAGCCGTCTACTCGATTGGCAACTGGCTTTTATTCTTCACTAAATTCAAACCATTTCTTTTCCATATAAACTGTATCAATTAATGTCCCTTTTTTTAGAATGGCAATTTTCATAAACTCATTTTCAGTTGATAAATACTTTAATTTTATATTATTCATTGATTGAGTATGGTAGTATGAACCATATTTGCAATTGTAAGGATTGTCCTCAACATCTTTTGTGAATACTGAAATTAAAATCAATTTTTTTGATAAACTATCTTTTTCTTGATAACCAAAGATTTTGATTTCGCTATTTATATTTTGAGGTATCCAAATTGTACTATCTTTTTCAATGTATGCTTTTGAATAATAAGTTGGGTCTAATTCATATTTTGATTTAACTGAACCTGAACATACATCGCCTTCCTCAATTCCATCTAACCAAATTTTTAATTTTTCAGTTCGCTCTTCAGTTAACTTTCCCAAAAAATAGGAAACACACATTGGAAAGACGCTACCATATTCCACTCGTTTGTCTTCAGCTGGGAATTTCATTTCCAATTCCGCATCTCTGTAAGAAATCCAAATTCTTTGCGTTTTTTTAAGTCGCTCAATAAAAATCGAGTCAGTTTTATATTCAGTTATTATTTTTTGGTAAACGTTGTTTAGTTCAGCATCTGCTTTTCTAAATTCGTTATTCGCTTCATCATTCATTTCCGATTGAGTTTGCGAAAAACAAGTCAAATTAAAAGTCAGAAATAATATAAATAGTATTCGATTCATTTTTCAGCGTTCTGTTTTTTAGCTTGTTGCCAACGTTGTTGTGTATGATTAGTGGCGTGTTTAAGCACCTAATTTAGCAAATAAAAACTGAATAGAAAATCTGCAAGGATTTTCGTAAGTAGGCGATAACCAGCCATTAATTATACACGGTGTGTGTGCCCAGTATGGGCATCTTTAACTTACAGCAAAGTAAGTAATTAATCTAGAGGGTGCAAGTCCCTTATGCGCTGGGGTAACGCCTAGAAGCATTAGTAAGTCGCAAGGGTGGTAACTGCAAAGTTACATCTGAAGAAAGCGAGACTACAAAACTCGGTACTGACGAACAGAAACCGTATACAGAGGCCTATTTATTCGGGTAAGCAACC
>NZ_VSKN01000013.1:0-74502 GCF_008086185.1 Bizionia gelidisalsuginis | reverse complement strand
AGAGTCCATCGTCTACGCTTTACATGGAGCAGTACCGATTTGCCTCTTAAAGGGAAATCTTCAACGGTTATCTCAGGCAAGAAGCCTTTGGATTGCGCTAATTCTGATTGGTACTCCTTGGGCAGCACGTTCTTTTCTTCTAGGTAAAAATGAACCTTACCTTCTGATGATTTATGGTCTACAATTTCAAAATAATCCATAACGCCTTCCGGTAACAAATACTGTGCTAATTTTATATCCAAGATCTAATCTGTTTTTGTCAAAGATAAAGTTTCTCCCCAAGTTTTACGTTTGATCCGTTTCTAGCACCTCTAAAGTTGCACAGAACACTCAGTAATGTAGCGATTAAACGCCATACTATACCACAGGCAACAAAGAGAAGATTGCTGTCGCGAATTGCAGGTTGGTGTCTAATTATAAAGGATTACTGTTTAAGGGGCTTAAAGGGGCTGTATAGACTACCTAGTAAATTTGTGACTATTTTTTTAAGCTACATTTTTAATAATTCCTCTCAATTTTATTTCCATTTCTAGTGGTGAGAGCTATCCTAAACTAGAATGTAACCTTTCTGTATTGTACCACTGAATATAGTCTTCAATGGCAGCATATAATTGATTATACGATGTGAATTTAAATCGATATAGCCATTCGTATTTAATTGTCTTAAAAAAAACTTTCAGCTACAGCATTGTCCCAGCAATTCCCCTTTCTACTCATACTTTAAGTTACAGAGATTTGTCATTTTGTTTGAGGCATACTGAACTCCTCTATCCGAGTGAAAAATAAATCCATCGCTAATATTTCTTATTTTTCGAGCGGCAATCCAAGCTTTTATTACGGTGTTTTGAGTGGTCATATCTTCACTCAGAGACCATTCAACAACCTCTCTGTCAGCGAGATCTATAATGGTTGTTAAATAACTCCAATCGTCATTAACTCGAATATAAGTGATATCAGACACCCATTTTACTCCTAATTTTAGACTGTAAAAACCTCTATTTAATTCATTTTCAGCAATTAAGTAGTGATGGTTAGAATCTGTTGTAACTACAAATTTTCTTTTTAAAACACTTCTTAAACCCATTTCTTTCATCAGTAATCCGATATAAGAACGGGAGTAAATCAAGCCTTCTCGTTCTAGTTTTTTTTGAATCCTACAGCTACCATAAACTTCTCGACTATGCTCAAAAATAATTTTAATCCTTTCTTTTAGACGCGTTCTAGGCGTTTTACAAAACAGAATGCTTTTGTTTTTAAACCAATAATAGTAACCGTTTTTGCTAACTTTCATAGATTTGCACATCTTTTCAACTGGATATATATCAATATTATCTAAAATGAATTGATATCTTATAAGTCGCTCTTGGAGATTTGATATTAAGAGGAGAAAACATCGTTTTCGGGTTATTTGCTTACCGCCTTTTTTAAGATGTCACGCTCCATTGTTACATTCTTTAATTATTTCTTTAGCGCTTTGAGTTCTTGAGTTTCAAGAGATAATTCCTTCTTTTTTGAAAAATCTCCGGATTTCAACTTGTATTTGCGTTTCCAACGTCCAACGATACTCAGACTTAAACCTTAATCCTTACTAACTTGTTTTGTCTTAATGCCAGAATTTAATAGTTCTACTATCATAACTTTAAATTCATTATCATCCTTTTTTAACATAAATCAACTATAAGTTCATAACCTGATAAAAAACGTCACATTAAGGGTAGACACTCCAGTGCTGCAATTAACAAAATGAAGCGCTCAGCCAGAGCCTAATTAAAGAGTCAGTTAATAGTCTATTTCGGTTTAAAGAACATTTATAGAGGGCTCTAAATTTTCACACACACACACACACACACACATCAAACACCCCAAACTTAACTAATGAGAAAGATCTCTCGCGGGCACATAAAACACGTTCACTATAAGGCAAAAAAAAAGAAGATTCTTTCAAATCATCTTTTTCGTTATGTTGTAATAAGGCGTGCCTTTAAGCTTTTTCGCTAATAAGCTTTTTAAGCTGCATTAGCATCTCTTTAGTGGTCGCATCTAAATCAAAACTGTGATTCCAGCTCCAGTCTTCGCGAGCAGACGAATCGTCGATGCTTTTTGGCCAAGAATCTGCAATTTGTTGTCTGAAATCTGGTGAATAACTTATGGTAAACTCAGGGATATGTTTTTTAATCGATTCTGCCATCTCTACTGGAGTAAAAGACATCCCAGCTAAATTATAAGACGAGCGTATTTTTATCGCTTCAGGTTTAGCGTCCATAATGTCTATGGTTGCTTTTATAGCGTCTTCCATATACATCATTGGTAACTTAGAGGTTTCATTCAAGAAACAATCGTACGTTTTATTTTCTAAGGCTTTATGGTAAATTTCAATAGCATAATCTGTAGTTCCTCCGCCAGGTAATGTTTTCCAGCTAATTATACCAGGATAACGGATGCTGCGCACGTCTACACCATATTTTTGGTGATAGTATTCACACCAACGTTCGCCAACTTGTTTGGTAATTCCATAAACAGTTGTTGGTTCCATAGACGTGTATTGTGGCGTGTCTTCTTTTGGCGTTGATGGCCCAAAAACAGCGATACTAGACGGCCAAAATACTTTATTAATAAATTTAGCTTTCGCTAAATCAAGCACATTAAAAAGAGTCGTCATATTTAAATCCCACGCTTTGTTAGGGTACTTTTCTCCAGTAGCACTTAACATTGCTGCCATTAAATAAATCGTGTCGATAGCATGTTTTTCTACGCAAACATTTAGAGAGGCGTAATCCATAGCATCTACAATTTCAAAAATCCCAGAATTAACCAATTCAACATTACTGTAGTTAATGTCGCTAGCAATAACATTATCATCGCCGTGAATTGCTCTCAGTTTATACGTTAACTCAGATCCTATTTGGCCACAGGCACCAATAATTAATATTTTTGAAGGCATAGTTTAAGTGTTATGTTTTAGGAGTGCAAAAATACTAAGATTATTATTCATGATAAAGCGGTTTAACAATAAAAGATGCTCTTAAAGTTTTAGTAAAAAAAGAAACTTAAACTTATGAATACAATATATTTGTAAATCAAAACAATACCCAAAATGAAGTTTTTATATCCGTTATTTTTTTTTGCTATCCTATTGTCTTGTAACTCTAAAATAGAGCAGACAAATAATCTAGAGGCTACTCAAATCGATACGACTGCTATTACCACGCAGGATATCACGGCTCTTAAATATGTAGATTACGGTGTCGATAAAAAGGCGAAAACCACTTTAGATTCTTGGCAGGCGTACAGCGATGTGTCGCGGGCGATTACTCAAGTTAAAATTGCCGATGTTTCTTTTTTTACTGCCGATGAGGCGTTATTTACGTCTACTGTAAAAGAATTAGTAACGACGATTCCAGAGCAAATAAACACCGATCCCATACAAGCAAGAATTCTAGCGCTTACGACAAAAATGTACAAGTTAGAAGAAATGCTAAGCTTAAAAACAACGCTGAAAAAAGATAAATTAACGAGTATAAAAGAGGTGCTGCAAGCCTTCTCTTATTTAACACTTCAGGTGAATAAAAAATATGAAAAGGAAGCGCAAAACATCATAAAACCAGTATTTAATGAGATCGAAACGGAATAATAAAGTAGCGCTATTAGCGATTTTGCTCCTAAGTTTTTCTTGTAATAAGGAGGTTAAGACAGAGGTCGAAAATCAAAAAGAGGAAAGAATTCAACGTACAACTGAAGTTTCCGAAGTAACAATAAAAGAAACCGTAAATACAACCGTAAACTTATGGCATAAGGCCGCTGCTGAAGCTAATTTCGATGCCTTTTTTAATGTAATGACTTCAAATGCTGTGTTTATTGGTACCGATGCTTCCGAAAATTGGCAAGTAAAGGACTTTAAAGCGTACGCAAAACCACATTTCGAGAAGGGTAAAGCCTGGAATTTTACACCTATAGAGCGCAACGTTTACGTGTCTAAAGACCAACAAACCGTTTGGTTTGATGAATTGTTACATACGCAAATGAAAATTTGCCGTGGTTCTGGGGTGTTAACACGAGAGGATAACCAATGGAAAATTGCACATTACGTGCTGTCTATAGCTATTCCTAATCCTATAGTAAAAGACGTTATCGCGCTTAAAAAAGAGTCGGATAGTTTATTGGTTAAGCGATTGATAATTAATAAATTAAATACGAGATAATGCGTCTTTGTTGTTAAAATCGGGCTGAAAGCCCTCCGCCGGCTCCAAAACGGTTATCGTAGCTTGCCATCAATGAAAAGTTACGCGATAAGTAATATTCAAATCCTGCACTCCAAGTCGTTTCATTTGTAAAATTGTCTCCCGCCGCAAGGTTGTCCACCCAGCCAAAATCAACTTGGTACTTATAGGTGCCGAAAACAGCAGTTCTTGGTAAAATAAGTATTTCACGACTTAAACTAATCTGGGGCCTTAACTTACTGTCCATACGAACATCAAGGTTAAAAAGATAAGGGGTTAAATATCTAATTCCTGCAATAGCAGTTGTAGACACTTCATCTAAGCTATCTTCCGTTTCATTTTCAATAGTAACACCGCCAAAAACCCTTAAATAATCGTGTAGATATCTCTCGTAAGTGACTTCAGCTTCAAGATTTTTGTTCCATCCATATTCTGCTCCCACATTAAATTGGTTACGAATATTAGAAGCTGTAAAGTTAAACGCACTCATATGTGACGCCACATCCAACATTGCCCACGAATAATACTTATCAGCTTCCGAAATTAAATGTTTTAAAGGATAGTCGTCTAGGCGTTCATCTCGTGGTGTATCGTAACTAATAACTCTAGCCATTCCGCTCATCATATGGTAAAGGACATGGCAATGAAAGAACCAATCGCCATATTCGTTACCATAAAACTCTATCGTAACTTCTCCCATGGGTGGTACATTTACGGTATGCTTCAAGGGCGAATAGTCTCCATTCTTATTAAGGACTCTAAAAAAGTGACCGTGCAAATGCATCGGGTGATGCATCATCGTAAGGTTGTTTAAAGTGATTCGTGTTACCTCTTTTTGATTAATTTTTATTTTATCGGTTTCTGAAAGTGGTACACCATTGATACTCCAAATATAACGGTTCATATTTCCAGTTAGGTTTAGTAATATTTCCTTTACGGGGACATCAGCATTATAAGTTGTTTTCTCTGGGGATTTCAAATAGTTGTAATGATATTCTGAAAACAATGCCATACCGTCCATTTCTTGCATCTCCGAATGTTCTGTTTTTATATTCTCGTTTTTTGCTACGTCTTTACTGGTATTTTGATTTGATTCTTTAGACATAGTCATCTGCGAATGATTCATTTTGGTAGGATTCATTTCTTTATTGTTTGTGGAATCTTTAATACTATTCATTTTGTCCTTTCCTGAAGGTTGTTTCGTAGTATCCATACCCTCCATTTGCATCCCATATTCTGCTTTAATTTCGAAACGCTCGTCTTTATTAGGTTGAAATTTTAAAGCGTGAGCACCCATTTTCATATTCATTTGTGCCATCTTTTGCATCATTTTTATTTTATCGGGTTTAGAAACGACCTTGGCGGGTAGTGTATTTCCGGTTCCAATAAATGCAATTGCTGTTCCAGAACCATCCTGTGCCATAGCTCTAAACTCAATCTTTCCACTTTGCGGAATAGTGACGATAAAGTCGTAAGTTTCTGCTACAGCAATAAACGTTTTGTTCTTTTTTATTGGCTCGACATTAACGCCATCTGCCGAAACTAATATGGGTAGGGCACCACCAAAAGTCATCCAAAACTGAGTAGATGCCGAGCCATTTATAATACGTAACCTGACTTTTTCGCCTGCTTTAAAATTGCTGTACTTTGGCTCCTTTTTTCCGTTAACTAAAAACGCTGGGTAATAAATATCTGCAATATCAGCTCCTTCCATTCGTTGTCTCCAAAAGTCTAGTTGTGCCCCAAATGCGCCGTGGGCTATTACCTTATTTAATGGCGTAGAAGTGCCTTTTTTCATTCCGTACCATTCATTACCACGTTTTAGATTGCGTAAAACAGTAATGGGTTTTTCATTAGTCCAGTCTGAGAGCATTACAATCAAATCTTTATCATAATCTAGGTTTTTTACTTTGGGATTTATAAGAATCGAACCAAATACACCACTTTGTTCTTGTAGCATTGTATGAGAATGATACCAATATGTTCCGGATTGTTTTATGGGAAACTCGTATTTAAGTGTTTCCCCAGGACGAATTGGTGGTGTTGTTAAATAGGGAACACCATCATAAAAATTCGGTAAAATGAAACCGTGCCAATGCACGGAAGTTTCCACGTTCATTTCGTTCTTTACATATATAACGGCATACTCTCCTTCAGTAAATTCTAAAGTAGGGCCTGGTATTGTGCTGTTTACAGTCATTCCTTTAACTGTTTTACCTGTTTTGTTTACCAATTCTTCCTTAATTACTAAGGTGTATTCGCGAATAGGTAGATTTCCAATGTTTCCTTCCTCTGAAGCTTCAAAAAGATTCTGGCCTAATACGGTTTGTAAGCTCAATAAGAATAGAAGGGAGAGGTGTTTTATATGCTTCATTTTAATGTTTTTTGAAATTTATAAGCTGTCAATTACTAAATTATTTACAGAAAATTAAATATTTTTTCTTGATGTATTTTCAGCTAATTGATATAAAGTAAAGTAAAAAGCAAAGATGATGCGTAATTAAGACTTGTTTTTTTGTTAAAAATAAATCCTTTCGTGTTAATTCATTGCATAATTACAAATTTACTAAGTAGATTACAGGCTTATAAACCAATACGGAAACTTTTAATAATTATGAAAAAACTTACTCTATTAAGTGCTGTCGCAATTTTTAGTGTCGTGGCGTGTAAAAACGAGCCCAAGAAAGAAGACACAAAAGATTTAGCGAAAGTTGAACAAGTACCGGGAATTAATCTAGATTTTATGGATAATTCTGTAAAACCAAACGATGATTTCTTTACTTATGTAAACGGAAAATGGATTGAAAACAATGCTATTCCAGACGACAGAACCACTTGGGGAAGTTTTATGGAGTTACGTCAAAAAACGGACGAAGATGCATTAGCAATCTTAAAATCTGCCATGGCTGAGGATAGCGATCCAAATAAAATTGCAGTTACTGCAGGATCAGATCAAGAAAAGGCGGTGTTTTTGTTTCAAACCATAATGGATACAAAATCTAGAGACAAGCAAGGTATAGCGCCTGTAAAGCCAGAGTTAGAACGTATTGAAAAGATTAAAAATATTAGCGATTTAGAAGCTTATTTAATAGAAATGGAGCCTCAAGGTGGTGGTGGTTTCTTTGGTTTCTATGTGTATGCAGATGCTAAGGATAGTAATAAAAACGCGGCGTATTTAAGCCCAGGGAGTTTAGGACTTCCTGATCGTGATTATTACGTAAAAGACGATGCAGATTCTAAAGAAAAGAGAGAAGCTTACGTTGCTCATATTACAAGAATGTTACAGTATTTAGGAGATACAGAGGAACAAGCGAAGCAGCAAGCTGAAAGTATTTTAGCTTTCGAAACACGCCTTGCAGAACCAAAATTAGATAAGGTAGCCTTACGCGATAGTCGTAAAACATACAACCCAACGGCAGTTGCCGATTTACAAAAAATGGTGCCAGCAATCAATTGGGATACTTATTTTGAAGGTATTGGAGCTAAAGAATTAGATACGGTAATTGTTAGAGAGACTAAATACATGAAAGCGCTACAAAATGTGCTAGCCGAAGAAAATGTAGACCAGTGGAAAGCGTATTTAAGATGGAATGCTTTCAATGGCGCGGCAGGAATGCTAAGTACAGAAATTGAAAAAGCAAATTGGGACTTCTATGATAAAACGCTTAACGGTGCTAAAGCGCAACGTCCATTAGAAGAACGTGCCTTAGGAACCATTAATTGGACTATCGGTGAAGCGTTAGGAAAGTTGTATGTTGAGAAAAAATTCCCTGCAGAAGCGAAAGTAAAAGCAGAAAAAATGATTAGTAATGTTATTCTTGCTTTTGAAGAGCGTATTAAGAATTTAGACTGGATGAGCGAGGAAACAAAAACAAAAGCCATCGAAAAATTACAAGCAACTACGGTTAAAATAGCCTATCCAGATGAATGGAAGGATTATTCTCAGTTAGAAGTAAAAAGTGTTGAAAACGGTGGTACATACTTAACAAATATGAATAACGCATCTACTTGGAGCTTTAAAGAGAATTTAGATAAATTAGGAAAGCCTGTTGATAAAACAGAATGGGGAATGGCGCCACAAATTGTAAATGCTTATTTTAATCCAAGTTATAACGAAATTGTTTTCCCAGCGGCGATCTTACAACCACCATTTTATAATTATACTGCAGATGATGCTGTGAATTATGGTGGTATTGGAGCCGTAATCGGACATGAGATTTCTCATAGTTTTGATGATTCTGGGGCGCGTTACGATAAAAATGGAAACCTTAATAACTGGTGGACAGACGGCGATTTAAAGCAATTTGAAGGTTTAGGAAAAAGTTTAGCTGATCAATATAGTGCTATCGAAGTGTTGCCAGAAACGTTTATTAATGGTGAATTTACTTTAGGTGAAAACATTGGTGATTTAGGTGGTGTTTTAGCGGCTTACGATGCTATGCAAATGAGCTTTGAAGATAATGGAAGACCAGAAAAAATTGATGGTTTTACAGCAGAACAACGTTTCTACTTAAGTTGGGCTACCGTTTGGAGAACAAAAATGAGAGACGATGCCTTAAAAACAAAAATTAAAACCGATCCGCATTCTCCAGGAATGACAAGAGCGGTACAACCGTTATTAAATGTTGATACGTTTTACGAAGCGTTTAATATTAAAGAAGGTGATACAATGTACATTGCACCAGAAAATCGCGTTAGAATTTGGTAAAATGCAACAATAAATGTAAGAATTTAAAAGCAGCTCGTCGAGCTGCTTTTTTTATGTTATACTTTTGTCGTAAATAGGTTTACATTTTGAAAATTATAAACAACGTATGACTATAAATTATAAAGGCGCTGCTCTCTATTTTAAAGTGGAAGGACAAGGCAAGTCCATTGTTTTGTTACACGGTTTTTTAGAAGACAGCTCTATGTGGGACGATTTAATTAAACACGCCTCAAAAACCAATAGGGTAGTGGCTATCGATTTATTAGGACACGGTAACACCGATTCTTTAGGATATATACATACAATGGAAACTATGGCTGCGGCCGTAAAAGCAATTTTAGAGTATTTAGAAATTAAAGAAACGGCGTTCATTGGTCATTCTATGGGAGGATATGTTGCTTTAGCCTTCGCTAAATTATATCCCGTACACGTAAAAGGGGTGTGTTTGTTAAATTCCACTTTTCAACCGGATAACGAACACAGAAAAACCTTAAGAACCCGAGCAAATAAAATGGCTCAACAAAATTTTGAAGCCTTAATAAAAATGAGTTTTGCGAATTTATTTAGTGCAGAGAGTAAGATTGCGCTCGGAGTAGAATATAAGAAAGCTTTAAAAACAGCTCTAAAAACATCGCCTCAAGGGTATATGGCTGCCAACGAGGGCATGAAATGTCGCGAAGATTTTTCGGTATTTTTTGCTAAAGCAACGTTTAAAAAACAAATCGTATTGGGAGAAAAAGACACGCTTTTGGACCTCAATTTTATTTTAGAATATGCTAAAAAGAACACTATTGATACCGCTGTTTTTTCTGAAGGACATATGAGCCATATAGAAAATAAGGTCGAATTTCTAAGAAAATCAATGCATTTCATCGAAAATATATAGCTTTTTGCCGATTATTTGCTTCCTTTTACTTAGTTTTAAAGTCCCAAAACTAACTAAATGAGCAATTTACATCGAAAAAAATATTTTGTACCGCAATTGTATTGTAACCTTTTTGGACATCGCTATCAGGTGTCTAAGCAAATCACAGCGTATGTTAATGAGTACAAATGTTACCACTGCAAAAAAGAATTAACCACAAACTCGAAAGGAGGCTTAACCGAATTAACTTCAAAATTTAGAGAAATAAATTCCGTTTTAGAAAATATTCACTACAGGCGTCAATTAAAATTAAACCAGGCACCTGTAGATAAATAGAAGGAATTCTTCGGGCTGCAAACTAGCAAGATTGTACAAACGTAAAAGACATTATAATTATTCCTTAAAGGTCTTCCATCCTTGAGCTTGAAGTTGTATTTTAGTTTCTCCACGAGTTACTAAATGCGCCCCAGCACTTTCTTCGGTGATATAACCAATAACTGTTAAATTAGGATTGGCTTTAATTTTTGGATAATCTTCCTGAGAGATGGTCATTAACAACTCATAATCTTCACCGCCATTTAAAGCAATAGTTGTGCTGTCGATATCAAATTCTTCACAGGTAGAAATAACTTGTGGATCTAAAGGTATTTTATCTTCATATAAATCGCAACCTACTTTGCTTGCTTTACAAAGATGTAGAATTTCTGAGGATAAACCATCGCTAACATCAATCATAGAGGTGGGTTTAACGTCTAAATCTTTTAATAAATCAATAATATCTTTTCGTGCTTCCGGTTTTAATTGACGCTCCATAATATAAGTGTAAGCATCTAAATCGGGTTGGTTATTTGGGTCCACTTTAAACACTTCTTTCTCGCGTTCTAAAACTTGTAGTCCCATATAAGCGCCACCAAGATCGCCAGAAAGCACTAATAAATCATTTGGTTTTGCGCCACTGCGGTAAACTTCTTGACCTTTTTCGACTTCACCAATAGCCGTTACAGAAATCATTAATCCAGAATTAGATGATGTTGTATCGCCGCCTACGACATCGATATTGTAAATCTTTGATGCGGTTTCAATTCCAGCATATAGCTCTTCTAAAGCTTCCAATGGAAAACGATTAGAAACGGCAATCGATACCGTAATTTGTGTTGCTTTTGCATTCATAGCATACACATCAGATAAATTTACAACAACGGCTTTATATCCTAGATGCTTTAAAGGCGCATAGCTTAAATCAAAATGCACGCCTTCAACTAATAGATCTGTAGTAACAACAATGTTTTTGTTTTCAGGATTAATAACTGCCGCATCGTCACCAATACTTTTAACGGTAGATTCGTGTTTAACGTCAAAATTCTTAGTTAAATGCTCGATTAAAGCGAATTCTCCGAGTTCACTTAAAGGTGTACGTTGTGGGTTTTTGTCTTCTATCATAAACGCAAAAATAATAAGCCTATATTTAAGTAGCGCCTATTCTTGTTCTTTTTGTGAATTATTTAATGTATTAGTTATTAAACGGTTGTCGATTTTAACATAAATTCTAATTAAGTAACCTTTTTAAAATATTAATTTCGCAATAGTCACGCCTAAAAACAGTTAAAAGAGTAGCTAATTGGCGTTAAAACAAATAAATAATGAAATACGGGTATAGATCTTTATGTTTTTTAATGCTTTGCGTAGCTTTTGTATCGCTCGAAAGCTGTTCGGACGAATCAACGGATGCTTTGGTAGAAACGACTGGTATTAACACTGGTAGTGATGCCGATAACGATAATGATGGCATTGCCGATGCTGAAGATAATTGTCCTACAATCGCAAATCCAGATCAAACTGATGCCAATAATAATGGTGTGGGAGATGTTTGTGAGTCGTCTGCTGAATCGTTATTTCCTTGCGAGAATGGTTTTGCTGGCATTTATCCGTGTAACGATTACGATTTATTAGCGCATATAAGTACAGAAATACTAAGTGGAGAGAGTGATATTGATGGAAGTGATATTTGGGGCTGGACAGACGCTACAACAAATAAGGAATATGCTTTAGTGGGTCTCGAAAACAGTACTGCCTTTGTAGATATCTCTAATCCTACAGCACCCATTTTTTTAGGTCGATTAAATTCTAATTCAGGAACAAATTTTTGGAGAGATGTAAAAGTCTTTAATGATTTTGCGTTTATAGTAGCCGATGGTGTGGGAGATCATGGTATGCAAATCTTTGATTTATCCAGATTAAGAACGGTTACCAATCCCCCAGAAACATTTACGGCCGATGCTATTTATACCGGTGTAGGCAGTTGCCATAATATTGTTATTAACGACAGTGAGGGCGTAGCGTATTTAGTAGGGTGCAACTCTGCCAATGGTGGCGGCCCTATTTTTGTGGATGTTTCAAATCCATTAAATCCTACCTTTTTAGGTGAATATACTGCTTCAGGTTATACACACGATGCGCAAGTAATAACGTATAACGGGCCAGATACCGATTATTCTGGCAAAGAAATTTTAATTGCTAGTAATGGAACTAGTGGCAGCGGTACGAATAAAGTGGTGATTGTAGATGTCAGCGATAAGACCAATCCGGCATTAATTTCAGAGATAACGTATCCGCAAGCTGCTTACACCCACCAAGGTTGGTTTACCGACGATCAACGCTATTTTATTTTAGGTGATGAGTTAGATGAACAAAATTTTGGAGTAAACACGTCGACCTTTATTTTCGATTTTGCAGATCTAGATAATCCTGTATTGTCTTCAAAGTATACCGCGCAGTTTGATGCTATCGATCATAACGGTTATGTTAAAGGCAACGAATTTTACCTCGCTAATTACCGTGCGGGATTGCGTGTTTTTGATATTACCAATATTTCTTCACCTACAAACCCGATGACCGAAGTAGGATATTTCGATACCTATCCCGATAACAATAACACGGGGTTTAACGGCGTCTGGAGCATTTATCCATATTTTAATAGTCAGAATATTATTATAGGTGATATTGAAGGGGGCTTATTTATTGTGAGAAAAAGTAGTTTATAATGTGTTTAAAAAAAATAGTGTTTTTATGTGTTGCGTTAGGGTTTATAATGAGCTGTTCTAAAGATAGCGACATCGTAAAGGGCGCACCCAATACCGTGTCTGAGATTTTTGCCGAAGTAACCACAATTGGAGGGTCTAAAAATGAAAGCGGCCAAAGTGTAATTTCTACCTCCGATGGCGGTTATGCTATTCTAGGATTTACCCAAAGTATGGATGGGGATGTAATAGGAAAGCAAAACGAAAGTTACGATTATTGGGTATTAAAATTCAACGCTAATAGTGAGTTACAATGGCAAAAAACGTTTGGTGGAAGTAATGGAGATAAAGGCTTCGATATTATACAAACGCAAGACGGCGGTTATGCGCTTATAGGGTCGAGTTTTAGCAACGATCAAGATGTGTCTGTAAATAACGGGGCAGAAGATTTTTGGTTCGTAAAACTAGAGGCTTCTGGCGCTTTATCGTGGGAGCAATCTTATGGTTATTCGGGTGTGGATTCTGGGTTATCCGTGATAGAGACCACCGATGGCGGATATTTTATTACCGGCGTTTTAGATGTGTCAGCCTCTGGTGGCGAAGGGAATTCGAAAGGGATTCAGCATGCCGGAGGTGATTTCTGGGGATTAAAACTAAATGCCTCGGGAGTGGTGGAATGGCGCAAATATTATGGCGGATTTTTTACCGATACGCCTTACGGTGTGGTCCAAACGGATGATAACGGTTTTATACTTGTTGGTTCTAGCGATAGTGCAGATACGGATATCTCAAATAATATAGGCGATTACGACTTTTGGGTGGTTAAAATTTCTGAAACTGGCGTTTTAGAATGGGAGAAATCTTACGGAGGTACAGAGATAGATGAAGCGCGAGCCATTGTGAAAACACCCGATGGTAATTATGTAATTGCTGGCGATACCCGAAGTTTTAATACCGATGTATCGAGCAATAATGGTCTGGCAGACCTCTGGCTTATTAAAATAACACCTAATGGAAACTTACTTTGGGAAAACACCCTTGGTGGTGGTAGTTTCGATGTCGCTCGCGATATTAAAAACACAGAGGACGGCGGATTTTTATTAGCAGGAAGCTCACGAAGTTCCGATGGAGATATTACACAAAATAATGGGCAAAATGACGCGTTAGTCGTAAAAGTAAATAGTCAAGGGCAATTACAATGGCATAAAACTGTGGGTGGTAATAATATCGATTTTGCCTATGGTGTTGCCGAGTTAAATAATAAGACTATTATTGTTGTTGGTGAATCGTCAAGCAGCGATCAAGATATTAATGAAAACAAAGGGTTTACCGATCTTTTGCATTTTAAAATAGATTAAAAAAAATGAAAAACAGTTATACTTTATTGTTATTGGTTTTCGTCGCCTTTTCTTCTTGCGGAGATGATTTAGATGATAATTTAAAAGCTTCAGCAGCAACGCAATTTAAGTTCACTCATCAGTGGAACGCGCGTACTGTGAGTAGTGCCGATTTCAATACGTTACAATTCATAAATGCCAATGGCGAGGAGTTAAGTGTTGAGCGGTTACGTTATTTAATTTCAGAAGTCACATTTACAAGAGGGAATGGAGAGGATATTGTAATCGACGGTCATCATTTAATAGATGTTACTGAAGATTCAGGGTTAACCTACACGCCCGAATTAGAAATTCCGACAGGGTTTTATACAAACGTTTCCTTTACGTTTGGTTTAAATAATGAAGCTAATATGCAGAATTATATTGATTTAAATTCGGTATCTTTTAACGTGCCCGAGATGCTAGGTGGAGGTTACCATTATATGCAAATGGATGGAAAGTTTGTAAATTCGGCGGCGGAAGAAATGGGGTATAATTACCACGCTATAAGGGCGGTAGATAATGTTGGGTCCAACCCAACGTTTCCACAAGACACTTTTTTTACCGTCAATTTAGGGGCGGTAAACATTGCAAGTGAGACTATTGTTGAAGTTAAAATGAATATTGCAGAATGGTTTAGAAACCCGAATGTATGGGATTTAAACGTATTAAATTCGGTATTAATGCCTAATTCTGAAGCGCAAATACTAATGAGTGAAAACGGACAATCTGTATTTTCTCTAGGAACTGTAACACCCTAAATAAAAATGAAACGTTTAAGTGTACTTGTGTTGTTAGTTTGTTTAGCGTGGTCTTGTTCTAAAGATGATGCAGCGGCGTATGAGGCTGTTTCAACACCATTGCCCTTAAAAATACCACCTGTATTTAAGGAAAACTTACTCAGCCCGATTATTCCAAATAGCAATCCGCAAACTATAGAAGGCGTTGCTTTGGGCAAAAAATTGTTTTTCGACCGCATTTTATCGGGAGACGAAACACAATCGTGTGCGACGTGCCATTCGCCGCAACACGCGTTTTCAGACAGCACACCAACAAGTGCAGGAATAGATGGTGATTTTGGTACGCGTAATGTAATGCCGTTATTTAATTTGGCTTGGAATTACGGCGAACGTTTCAATTGGGACGGTAGCGAACTCAGTATCGAGCGTCAGGCGTTAACTCCCGTTCAAAATCCTATAGAAATGCATAGCAATTGGGACGACGTCGTTTCGAAATTAAGTAATCATTCGGAATATCCTACTTTGTTCGAAAACGCGTTTGGTGCTTTTCCTATTACAAAAACGCTAACTACAAAAGCATTAGCACAATTTGAACGCACATTGATTTCAGGAAATTCAAAATTCGACAAATATCTTTTAGGTGACGCTACTTTAACGCCGCAAGAACAAAATGGGCTTCACGTTTTTATGGACGAAGCCCGAGGCGATTGTTTTCACTGCCACGGGAGTCCTAACAATCCATTATGGACTGATAATATGTTTCATAACAATGGATTAGATTCTAGTTTTGCCGATTTAGGTTTGGGGGCGACTACTGGAAATCCTAGTGATAATGGTAAATTTAAATCGCCTTCCATTCGCAATTTGGCCTACACAGCTCCCTATATGCACGATGGTCGTTTTGAAACTATCGATGAGGTTATAAATCATTACAGTCAAGGACTTCAAAATTCTTCAACTATAGATCCCTTAATGAAAAAAATAAATCAAGGTGGCGTGCAATTAATACCTCAAGATAAAACCGACTTAAAAGCCTTTCTTCTCTCGCTTTCAGACCCTTCTTTTCTTAATAATCCGGAGTTTATTAACTAATAAGTTTTGCCTATTTGCCCATAGGCTAATATAATGTTACTAAGTATTGTAACGCGGGACATATATCGTATATTTGTAGCCTATTTAGATTAATTCTAATACAAATTATGATAAAGGTTTCTGAAACAGCTAAGAAAAAAGTCGTGCAACTAATGTCGGAAGAAGGTTTTGACTACACAAAACATTACATACGTGTGGGTGTTAAAAGTGGTGGTTGCTCTGGTTTATCATACGATTTAAAGTTTGATAAAGAGCAAATTGAAGAGGATAAAGTATTTGAAGATAACGGCGTAAAGATTATCGTCGACAAAAAAAGTTTTCTATACTTAATCGGGACTACACTGGAGTATTCTGGAGGTTTAAATGGAGCAGGCTTCGTTTTTAATAATCCGAATGCGAACCGAACGTGTGGTTGCGGAGAATCATTTTCATTATAACATTTAAAAAAGAAAGATTGAATTATGTCGAAGTATACTGAAGACGATTTAAGAGAAGAATTAAAAACCAAGGAATATGAATATGGTTTTTATACAGATATAAAATCTGAGACGTTTCCTGTTGGCTTAAATGAAGACGTTGTACGCGCTATTTCTATGAAGAAAGAAGAGCCACAATGGATGACTGATTGGAGACTGGAGGCTTTTAGGGTTTGGCAAGAGATGGAAGAACCAGAATGGGCTAACGTGCATTACGAAAAGCCAGATTTTCAAAACATTTCGTATTATTCAGCGCCAAATAGTAAGCCTAAATACGATAGTTTAGATGAGGTAGATCCTGAGTTGTTAGCTACTTTTGCTAAGTTAGGAATCTCTCTAGACGAGCAGAAAAAATTATCTGGTGTTGCTATGGATGTGGTGGTAGACTCAGTGTCTGTTGCTACAACATTCAAGAAAACTCTAGGAGAAAAAGGTATTATATTTTGCCCGATTTCTGAAGCAATTAGAGAGTATCCAGAACTAGTAAAAAAATACTTAGGAACAATCGTTCCGCAAAAAGACAACTTCTATGCGGCGTTAAACGCTGCAGTATTTAGTGATGGCTCTTTTTGCTATATACCAAAAGGGGTGAAATGCCCAATGGAATTATCTACGTATTTTAGAATTAACCAAGCCGGAACAGGCCAGTTTGAAAGAACTTTAGTGATTGCCGACGAAGGAAGTTATGTGAGTTACTTAGAAGGTTGTACGGCGCCAAGTAGAGATGAAAATCAATTACACGCTGCGGTTGTAGAGCTTATTGCTTTAGACGATGCTGAAATAAAATACAGTACGGTACAAAACTGGTACCCAGGAAATGCCGAAGGTAAAGGGGGTGTTTTTAACTTTGTGACCAAAAGAGGATTATGCGAGAAAAACGCAAAAATTTCTTGGACACAAGTAGAAACAGGAAGTGCCGTGACTTGGAAATATCCAAGCTGTATTCTTAAAGGGGATAACTCGATAGGAGAATTTTACTCGATAGCAGTAACAAACAATTACCAACAAGCCGATACCGGAACAAAAATGATTCACTTAGGTAATAATACTAAGTCGACTATTATTTCTAAAGGAATCTCGGCAGGTAAATCTCATAACTCCTATCGTGGTTTAGTGCAAGTGAGCCCAAGAGCACAAAATGCCCGTAACTTTTCACAATGTGACAGTTTATTAATGGGTAATGATTGTGGAGCACACACTTTTCCGTATATAGAAGTTAAAAATAAAACGGCGCAAGTAGAGCACGAGGCAACAACTAGTAAAATTGGTGAAGACCAGCTGTTTTATTGTAACCAAAGGGGTATCGATACAGAAAAAGCCATTGCATTAATTGTTAATGGGTTTAGTAAAGAGGTGCTAAATAATTTACCAATGGAATTTGCTGTAGAAGCGCAAAAACTATTAGAAATTAGTTTAGAAGGATCTGTAGGATAATAACGGGCAAAACAAGTAGTGCTTAAATAGAAATACAATGAAAAAAATACTTCTTTTATTTATAGGTCTTGCTTTACTAAGCTGTAAAGAAACGACATTGTTTGAAGGCGAGTATATATATTATGCAGATGCAGCCGTGTTACAAGTAGGAAATAATGCTATTTACGGGGTTATTTTAAACGAAAAAACAAAAGAGTTAAACGCGCAAGCTAAAAGCTTTAAAGAGGCACCTACAGATGGCGTTTTAGTGCAAGTAAGAGGATACATTGTACCAAAGCCGGAGGGTGAAGAAGGCTGGCCAAATAGCATAGAAATTAAAGAAATAATTAGCGTTAAGAAGCAAAATTCAGATCTTAACAAAGCAGTAATTTTAGAACAAAAAGGATATGTTGAAGATTAAAGACTTACACGCAAGTGTTGAAGGTAAACCTATATTAAATGGTATTAACTTAGAAGTTAAGGCTGGAGAAGTACATGCTATTATGGGACCAAACGGTTCTGGTAAAAGTACATTAGCTTCAGTGATAGCTGGTAAAGAGGAATACGAGGTAACTAAAGGTGAGATTATTTTAGAAAACGAAGATATCGAAGAGCTTTCAGCAGAAGAAAGAGCGCATAATGGTATTTTCTTATCTTTTCAATATCCAATAGAAATACCGGGTGTTTCTGTAACAAACTTTATAAAAACAGCCATCAACGAAACACGTAAAGCTAAAGGCTTAGGCGATATGCCAGCAAAAGATATGCTTAAAATGATTCGTGAAAAATCTGAGCTTTTAGAAATTGATAGAAAATTCTTATCACGTTCTTTAAATGAAGGGTTTTCTGGAGGTGAGAAAAAACGTAACGAAGTGTTCCAAATGGCAATGTTAGAGCCAAAATTAGCCATCTTGGATGAGACGGATTCTGGTTTAGATATCGATGCGCTTCGTATTGTAGCAAATGGAGTGAATAAATTAAAATCTAAAGATAATGCCGTAATAGTAATTACGCACTACCAAAGATTGTTAGAGTATATCGTTCCCGATGTTGTACATGTATTATATGAAGGTAGAATCGTGAAATCTGGAGGAAAAGAGCTAGCGCATGAGCTAGAAGAAAAAGGTTACGATTGGATTAAAGAAGAAGTAAACGCGTAAAACTTAGTGCGTAGTTATAGAGTAATGCGTCCTTAAAACGACTGCAAACTGAACAACGACTAAAGACATAACAACAATGGATTTAAAAGAAAAATTGGTATCATCCTTTTTAGCATTCGAAGAAAGTATCGATGCACATTCGCCTGTGCACGATATTAGAAATGAAGCTATAAAGACCTTTGAAACCCAAGGCTTTCCTACTAAAAAAGAGGAAGCTTGGAAATATACGTCGTTAAATGCTATTTTAAAACACGATTATAGCCTGTTTCCAAAGCAAGAGAATGCTATAGAGTATAAAGACATTAAAGAGTACTTTTTAGACGATATCGATACGTATAAAATTATTTTTATCGATGGTAAGTACTCCTCTCATTTATCGCAAACAACGCATGACGGAATAGATGTTTGTTTAATGTCTTCGGCATTAAATAAACCGAAATACAGACAAATAATCGAAAACTATTTTAATAAAATAGCTACGAAAGATAGTTTAACGTCTTTAAATACAGCTTTTTCTAGTGAAGGAGCTTATATTCATATTCCTAAAAACAAACTGGTAGAAAAGCCAATTCAAATTATACACTTTTCTACGGGTAACGAATCGGCATTAATGTTACAACCACGTAACTTAATTGTTGCGGATGAGAACTCAGAAGTACAGATTTTCGAGCGTCATCAAAGTTTAACCGATAACCCTGTGCTTACTAATAGTGTTACAGAGATTTATACGGCAAAACGTGCAATTGTAGATTATTATAAACTACAAGACGACAATAGTAACGCCTCGTTAATTGATAACACATTTGTAAACCAAAAAGATCAAAGTCACTGCTTAGTACATACCTTTTCTTTTGGAGGAAAATTAACGCGTAACAACCTTAATTTTTACCAAAATGGTGAGCGTATAGACTCAACGATGAAAGGCATCACTATCATCGGTGATAAGCAACATGTCGATCATAACACATTAGTGCATCATATTGAACCAAACTGCGAAAGTCACCAAGATTATAAAGGTGTTTTCGGAGATAGTTCTACGGGTGTATTTAATGGTAAAATTGTAGTTGAAAAGCGAGCACAAAAAACCAATGCGTTTCAATCTAACAATAACATTTTGCTCAGCGATAAAGCGTCTATTAATTCGAAACCGCAACTTGAAATTTTTGCAGATGATGTAAAATGTTCTCACGGATGTACTATTGGACAATTAGATGAGAGTGCTCTATTTTATATGCGATCTCGTGGTATTCCAAAAAAAGAAGCAAAAGCTTTATTAATGTATGCGTTTAGTAATAATGTTCTGAGTTCGGTAAGGATTCCAGAATTAAAACAACGTATTACAAATTTAATAGCTAATAAATTAGGTGTAAATATTGGTTTCGACTTATAAAAAACACTAAATAATAGTATTTAAAAAAGCCGTTTCTATTCTATAGGAATGGCTTTTTTTCTTTAAAAATGAAATTCTTAATCAACGAGGCGATATTGCCTAAAGGATCTGAAAAGATGAAAAACGTTTCGTATTTTTGTATAAACGTTAAGACTCACGCTTCTTTAACGGCAATTAAACAACGTATTACACATTAAAGTTATGCTAAAAGTAGACCACATAAGAAAAGATTTCCCAATACTTTCACGTCAAGTAAACGGTAAACCTTTAGTTTATTTTGATAATGCTGCAACGTCTCAAACGCCACAACAGGTTATAGATGTTATTGTAGATTATTATAGCAACTACAATGCTAATATTCATAGAGGCGTACATACTTTAAGTCAAGAAGCAACCGATAAATACGAGGAGGCTCGTAATACGGTACAGCGCCATTTTAACGCAAAACATAACTACGAGATTATACTTACTGCGGGTACCACAGAAAGCATCAATTTAGTGGCCTATGGGTTTACTACATTGTTAAGTAAAGGCGATGAAATTATAGTCTCAGCTTTAGAACACCATAGTAATATCGTGCCTTGGCAAATGCTTTGCGAGCGCACAGGAGCGATTTTAAAAGTGATTCCAGCGAACTTGGACGGTGAGTTAATCATGAACGCCTATGATGATTTATTGTCAGATCGTACCAAATTAGTCCTTGTTAATCATATTTCTAATGCCTTAGGAACGATTAATCCTATTGAATATATTATTAAGAAAGCCCACGATTTCGGAGCAGCTGTTTTGATCGATGGGGCGCAAGCGTGTCCGCATCTTATACCCGATGTTCAAGCTTTAGATGTCGATTTTTACGTTACCTCTGCGCATAAAATGTGTGGTCCAACGGGAGTTGGGATGCTTTACGGTAAGGAAGAGTGGTTAACTAAATTACCGCCATATCAAGGTGGTGGGGAGATGATAGATCAAGTAAGTTTTGAAAAAACCACGTATGCTGGATTACCTCATAAATTTGAAGCAGGAACACCAAATATTTGTGGTGTTATCGCTTTTGGAGCCGCCATCGATTATATGAATGCGATTGGTTTTTCAGAGATTGCAGAATACGAACACGAATTACTGGATTACGGAACTAAAAAGCTTTTAGAAATTGAAGGCTTAAAAATCTATGGAACAAGTAAAAATAAGACGTCTGTTATTTCCTTTAATTTAGAAGGTATTCATCCCTACGATGTGGGCACTTTATTAGATAAAATGGGGATTGCTGTAAGAACGGGGCATCACTGTACGCAGCCTATTATGGATTTCTTTAAGATTCCAGGAACCGTAAGAGCGTCGTTTGCGTTTTATAATACAAAATCAGAAATTGATGTATTAGTGGAAGGTGTAAAAAAAGCAAAAATGATGTTGATGTAACCTTATTTATAGTTTAACTAAATATTGCTGCCGTTTACAAAAAGGATTCTTCTTCCTTTGGGAGATAAAGTCGAAATCCTAGACTATTTTCTGTTTTACTAGCTTTAAGTGGGTCTTAAACGTATCTCTTCTAAAGATTAATAGACGAATAATTACAACCAAATCTGTTTAGAGATGATTATACCTGTATTGAATTACAATCGGCTTAAAATCAATAATGTGAGTCTCATTAGTACGTGGAAACGCAAATAAACAGTAATAAAGCGTCTGCCTTTATTTACGGAGGTTTTTATTGAATCACCCACGATCTTACTGTTTTTCTTTAATATGCTCGTTGTAAAATTTAGTAATTCAGCGGAGAAGGACTTAACAATTTTGTCTAAAGTTATAGTCAATTTGGATACTATAGTGCATAGTAAAACAAAACCTAACCACTATTTATGTAATTATTTTGAACTAAATTTAAATTTTATCTTTAATTTTAGCTAGACAAGGTTTAAAACGACATCATACGTAATTTTAGCCTTTCTAAGTTATTTAAGGAATCTGTGAACTGTGGCTTTGTTTTTGTAATGTTATATACTATTCATCAAACACTAAAAACTATGAAACTAATAACTCTATTAATAACTGTTTTTCTACTTAATTGTGGCGGAGCGAATAACGGAACGGTAATGGCCGAAAAAACGAATAAATTAACCTCAGGACCGTTTACGGTTTCTAAAGTAAACGGCGACGCTTATAGCAATTTAACCGTAGAGTTCGATACTCAAACCCAAAAAGTTTCAGGATTTTCTGGTTGTAATCGATTTTTTGGAGACTATACTGTAAATGGAAACCAATTAAATTTTGGTGCCTTAGCTACTACTCATAAAATGTGTAGCCCAGAAGACAACATTAAAGAGCAGCATTTGCTTAAGGCTTTAGCTGAAGTAAATGCGTTTGATATTTCGGGCACTACTCTGCAATTAAAAAATAATGAGGCCACCGTGTTAGTTGCAGAGCAAAAAAGCGACAATAAAATAGCACAAAGTGAAAACCCTAGTGTAGACTATTCTGAGGTCTCTAGAGGTAGTTATAAAAATATAGCTATCGATAATAAACGGCTATCTTGGGTCAATGAGCGCAATGCGAAAGCACAGACCTTAACGCTTAACGATACAGAATGGGCGCGAGTACTAGAATTAGTAAATGCTATAGATTTAAGTACGATTCCGGAGTTAGAAGCGCCAAGTAAAGCACACCAATACGACGGTGCCGCAATTGGAAGTTTAACGGTGATTAAAAATGGTAAAACGTACCGTTCTCAAGCGTTTGATGCCGGTAACCCGAATACCATTCTGGCCGCTGTTATTGAAAAAATGATAGGGTTAACAAATAACAAATAATAGGAGTTTTACAATTGTAATGCTTAATTTTGTAATCTATAAGTACGAATATTTAATCGATAAAAATGCAGACTATTAAAGAAATACAAGAAGAGATTATTGATGAATTTTCAATGTTTGAAGATTGGGAAGAACGGTATCAATATATGATTGATTTAGGTAAAGATCTTCCGTTAATTGAAGCGCAATATAAAACCGAAGACAATATTATAAAAGGATGCCAAAGTAAAGTTTGGGTACATGCCGAATTAAATAACGACACGATTGCTTTTACTGCAGATAGTGACGCTATTATAACTAAAGGAATTATAGCCATTTTAATTCGTGTGTTTTCAAACCAACATCCAAGTGCCATTCTTGAAGCCAATACCGATTTTATAGATGCCATAGGTTTAAAAGAGCATTTATCTCCTACGCGTGCTAACGGATTGGTGAGTATGATAAAGCAATTAAAAATGTATGCAATAGCGTACCAAACACAATTAAACTAATTTATTTTAATTACCATAGATATATTAAATACTGCTTTCAAAATTACGGAAGTTTAAAAAGAGAATAATGAGCGAAACAACTATAGATACCCAAGAATTAGGAGAGAAAATTGTAAAGGTTATAAAAACCATTTACGATCCTGAAATACCAGTAGATATTTACGAACTGGGTTTAATTTACGATGTTTTTGTAAGTGAAGATTACGATGTTAAAGTTTTAATGACATTAACGACGCCGAACTGTCCAGTAGCCGAATCATTACCAATGGAAGTGGAAGAGAAAATAAAGTCTATAAACGAAGTGAAAGATGCTGAGGTAGAAATTACTTTCGACCCGCCTTGGACTCAAGAATTGATGAGTGAAGAAGCAAAACTAGAATTGGGGATGCTTTAATGTCAATGCAATCTTAAAATAATGCAATACGTCGCGCTATAAATAAGTTAAGCGTATTGCTTATTTATTACATAAAAGACTTAACAACAAACAGAGTTTAATTTTAAAATAAACGTTTACAATATTACGTTATTTTAACTCATACTAGAATATGGCAGAAGAGATTATTAACCGCGTGGCAAATAGTAAGTTGGTAGTATTCGATTTAGAAGATTACTACCCAAAAGGAAAACGTACACTTTTCGATATTAAGGATTGGTTGTACGAAGGGTTTGTGCTTCGTGAAAAGGAGTTCCGTGAATCTGTTAAAAATTACGATTGGGCGCAGCACCAAGACGAGTATGTTGGCCTTATTTGTTCTAGCGATGCTATTGTGCCAGCTTGGGCATTTATGCTTATGACTTTTGCTTTAGAACCTTTTGTAAAACGAACAGTTTTAGGAGACTTAGACGCTTTAGAAACGCAATTATACCAGGATATTATTAAAGATATCGACGTGGAAACGTACAGAGATCAGCCTATAATTATTAAGGGGTGTTCTAAAAAACCAGTACCAACCGCAGCTTATATTATGCTCTCTCAAGCATTAAAACCAGTAGCAAAGTCTATATTATTTGGCGAGGCGTGCTCGTCGGTTCCCTTGTATAAAAGAAGATAATTTTTAATTGGGCACTTTTTTTATTAAATTTAGTGGATTAAGCGAACTATAAAAAGTAGTTTTGTTCCTTCAAAAAACTAAAAAGATGAAAAAATGTATTCTATGCGCAGCATTTGTATTTGGAATGGCTGCAATGCAGGCTCAAACTAAAGAAGACTTAAAATCCCAAAAATTTGAAAAACAAGCGGAAGCCAATGCGTTACAAGCAGAAGCTGATGCTTTACAAGCTCAAATTAATGCGCTTCCAGGATGGCGTATTGGAGCCTTTGGAACCATTGGTGGGAGTTTTTCTGAATTTAATAATTGGTATTCTCAAGGGACTCCAAATAACAGTTCGGCGAACTTAGGTTTTACTGTAAACGCCTTTGCCAATTTAAAAGGAGACACCTTTTTTTGGAGAAATGCTTTAAATGTAAATTTAGCGTGGGTAAAATTAGACGATAAGGACGACCCAACCGATAGTAGCGAATTTAGGGAAGCAACCGATGTTTTTAATGTTTCATCTTTATACGGCAGGAAGCTAAGTGAAAAATTCGCAATCTCAACTTTAGGAGAATACCGGACAACTTTACTTAACAATTTTAACGATCCTGGGTATTTAGATGTGGGAGTTGGGGGTACTTGGACGCCGATTGAAAATTTATTTGTTGTTATGCATCCTTTAAACTACAACTTTGTGTTTAGCTCTGGGGATACTGTTTTCGAATCGTCTTTAGGGGCTAAAATTGTAGCAGATTATACGAGACAGATTGGTAAGATTAACTTTAAGTCTAACCTCTCTTTATTTTATAGCTATAAAGATGCTGATTATTCTAACTATACTTGGATTAATTCTTTTTCTTACAAATTATGGAAAAAGATTGGCCTTGGTTTCGATTTTGGTTTAAGACAAAACAAGCAGGAAGCTTTAAATTATGCGCTTGCTAATGCGGTTGCTCCAGCGAGTCCAACGTTCGATACCGTGGATAACGAATTACAAACGTATTGGTTATTGGGTTTGAGTTATGCTTTTTAAGTAGAACCAAATTATAATAAAACGACATTAAAAAACGCGATACCTATTTAAAAGTATCGCGTTTTTTATATGCGTTAAGGATGGAGGCATTATTGAAGCTCTCCCAATTTTTATCGGGAAGCGACTGCCGAGAGCCTGACCTATAGGGTAACGCCCAACGTATTCTATTCTTCTTCCTCTGAAGCTTCGTAATCGGGATATAGAAAATGATTGTATGGAAAACGCGTTACGTGAATATCGCGAACTTCGTCGTAAATACGTTTCTTAAATTCTTCAATATTGCTTTTGTTTAATGCAGAAATAAAGAGAGCGTTATTTTCGCCCACACGATTCATCCACGTGCGTTTCCATTCGGCTAGCGAGTAGTGCTCTTCGCCACGCTCTGCAATAAGATCGGTCTCATCGAAAGGTTCTGCAGTATATGCGTCAATTTTATTAAAGACCATAATAATAGGTTTATCGCCACTGTCAATTTCTCCTAAAATTTTATTAACAGAGGCAATATGCTCTTCAAAATTAGGGTGAGAAATATCAACCACGTGCAATAATAGATCGGCTTCGCGCACTTCGTCTAGCGTACTTTTAAAGCTTTCGATTAATTGCGTTGGTAGTTTTCTAATAAAGCCAACAGTATCGGTTAATAAAAACGGTAGGTTTTGTATTACTACTTTACGAACCGTCGTGTCTAGGGTGGCAAAGAGCTTGTTTTCGGCAAATACTTCGCTTTTACTTATGGTATTCATAAGTGTAGATTTCCCAACGTTAGTATAACCTACAAGGGATACACGCACCATTTGGCCACGGTTACCACGTTGTACAGACATTTGCTTGTCGATAACTTTTATCTTGTTTTTTAATAACGAAATACGGTCTCTTACAATACGTCTATCGGTTTCGATTTCTGTTTCACCAGGACCACGCATTCCAATTCCCCCTTTTTGTCTTTCGAGGTGAGTCCACATTCCTTTTAGTCGTGGTAATAGGTACTGACATTGTGCGAGTTCAACTTGTGTTCTTGCATAGCTGGTTTGTGCGCGCTGAGCAAAAATATCTAGTATTAAATTGGTACGGTCTAAAACTTTGCAATTTAATATTTTACTAATATTTCGTTCTTGGGCTGCCGATAACTCGTCATCGAAAATAGCAGTACCCACATTGTTGTCCTCAATAAATTGTCTAACGGCTTCCATTTTACCAGTTCCTATAAAGGTTTTAGGATTTGGTATTTCCATTTTCTGAGTAAAGCGTTTTAACACCTCACCACCTGCGGTATACGTTAAGAATTCTAACTCGTCCAAATATTCTTGAGACTTATCTTCGTCTTGGGTTTTGGTAATTACTCCTATTAAAACTGCTTTTTCTAAAGCGATATCTTTTTTTTCTAACATATATTAATTTAAAGTACAAAGTTACGTAAATGAAATCAGATTAATTTCTCTATTTTTAAAGCCAATAAATACCCGTCTCTTGAGATTAAACGCTTTTACAACTAAATTAAAGAAATATACCATTGCATTTTACAATATTGAAAACTTATTCGATATTTACAACGATAAGGTCACGCGAGAGAACGATGCGCTGCAAAATGCAACCCGTCGTTGGACTGTTAAAAGATACCAAAATAAAATTAGAAAACTGTCGTTTGCCATTTCTAATATTGGTAAAGAAGAAGCCGGAATTCCACCAGTAATTATTGGTCTCGCCGAGGTTGAAAATGAGGCGGTTATAAACGATATAGTCTCCTTAGAGTATTTAAACGAATACAACTATAAATGTATACATTACAATTCTCCCGACGTGCGTGGTATAGACGTGGCGTTGCTTTACAATGCCGATATTTTTAAAGTGGCGTATACCAAAGCTTATAGTTTAACGCTTATCGATGATTTTGGGGTGCAAGAATATACGCGCGATATATTGTTGGTTAGTGGGTTACTAGATGGTTTAGAGTTGCATTTAATTGTTAACCATTGGCCCTCGCGACGATTGGGCGATAAGAGTAGTGAATATAAACGGGTTATTGCCGCTAATAAAGTAACGGAGATTATTACGGAATTAAAAGAAAAAGACCCTAATGCAAAAGTAATTATAATGGGCGATTTTAACGACGACCCCTCCTCCAAAAGCATTAACCAATTGGTAGAAAGCCATAATTTATATAACCCAATGGACACTTTGTTAGATCTTGATCGCGGGACAACTATGCATTATGATGTTTGGAATTTGTTCGATCAGTTTTTAATAACGCCGAATTTATTCGAACGTAAAAAGAATGCTTTACGTTTCTATAAAGCCAATATTTTTGATGCCGATTTTTTAAAACAACAGCAAGGAAAAGACGAAGGTAATCCGTTTAGAACCTATGCCGGTAAAAGATATTTGGGCGGTTATAGCGATCACTTCCCAGTGTATATGACATTAACAAAAACATAAGAAAAGCCAGTTGTTATAAACGGCTTTTCCTATGGAATTAAATAATGGAGTTAATAGCAATGAAGGTTATTTACCAAGTAGTAAAAGCTCATTGCAAACCACTTCTGTGGTATAGCGTTTTACGCCTTCTTTATCTTCCCAAGATCGGGTGGTGAGCTTACCTTCTATAGCGACTTCTTTCCCTTTTTGTAAATATTTTTCGGCTATCGCGGCTACATTTCCCCAAGCAACGACATTATGCCATTGGGTATCTGTTGCTTTTTCGCCCTTCGCATCTTTATAATTCTCGTTGGTGGCAATGGAGAATTTAGCAAGCATTTTTCCGGATTCAAGATTAATAATTTCCGGATCATTTCCTAAGTTACCAATTAACTGTACTTTGTTTCTTAACGTATTCATAAGATAAGGTTTTATATATATTGAATCTCATTAGTTCAATTCAACACTGCAAAGATGCGACGCCATCACAGTGTTAATCGGTAATTACTTAATTAATGTCGGTTGTAAATGTTTGTAGTCGTTTGTAAACGAATAAGTTGTATATTTAATTATGATAAAATTCTTGTTTTAGAGTGTCAATAAATTGCTGATAACCCAGATTCAAGAAAAAAGTTTCGGGGGTTTTTTAAAATTTATTCGGAATGACAGTGAACCGACATAGTATTTTATATCGAAGTCTAAATGAAAACGATATTGAAATTATTAGAAATTTACACGAGAGAATGGATTTGAAAAAATAGAGGGATCATAAGAGCCATAAATTTCACGTTTTTATTTCAACTGAAACACCATAAACCCGGCTTTGAGGTCAGGGAAGGAATTGATAGATACAAAACTGATTAACATAATAAAGAACCACGTTTCTTTTAACGGCTTTACATTTGAGAGTATTAGCGATAACCAATGAATATATATGTGGCTATAGACAATAATAACTCAACTGAAGAGGATAACTTTAATTATAAAAAGCGATAATGATGACCAAATTATGCCCGGAATGCGGAGATAAAATAGTAGGTAGAATAGATAAAAAATTCTGTAGTGACGGTTGCCGGAATGCCTACAATAATAAAATGAATAAAGACGGGAAGAACTTAATCCGGAATATTAATAACCGATTGCGTAAAAACTGGCGTATTTTGGAAGAGTCTAACCCCGACCAAAAAACAAAAACCACCAAAACTAAATTAATAGAAAAGGGGTTCGATTTTAATTACTTTACTAGTATTTATACCACGAAAGTGGGTACCGTATATTATTTTGTTTACGACCAAGGCTACTTGCCGCTAGATAATGATTTTTATGCGTTGGTAAAAAGAAAATAAAAGCGGAGGCGCTATCTTCTATTTATAGTTTTGCCCTTTTAATTTAATAGCAGCTTTTAAAATATCTTTCTGACTTATTTGTCCGACTAACTTACCATCTTTTACAATAGGAAACCGTCTTCTCTTAGAATCTAGAAATTGTTTGGCTGCGTCAAATACATTTAGGTTGCCATCTATCGTTTCAATGTTTTTAGCCATATATTTTTCAATACTATCTTCGGTCATTGGTAAATTATGGTAGCGACTTTCACTTATTTGTTTAATGCAATCCCCTTCAGAAATAATACCAACAAGTTCATATTTATCGTTAACTACAGGGCCACCAGAAATTTTATATTTAATTAAAATGTCGATAACCTCCTCCACAGATTGGCTGGCTTTAAACGTAATGAGATCTGTCGTCATAAAATCACTCACTTTAAACAACTCTTTTTCTATATCTTGATTCTGATCTTTTCTAACACCTTGAAAACTTTTAATACCCATAATGTTTTTTATTTTTAGAATTAACTAAAGCTACTAATTTATTAATAGTTATCCTAATATATTAAGAGTATCGCATTAATAACGCTTTAAGACGACGCTTTTCTTTGTTCTGAGCCTTTAATAACCGGTTTTATAAGGGGGCTTGCTAGTTACTATTTTAGGTATAGGGCAAAAAAAAAGCGAGCTAAACGCTCGCTTTTTTAAACTATTAGTAGTGTTTTATTTGTTCATTAGCTCTTCAATTTCTTCAGCTTCAATAGGAATATTACCCATTAAATTAAATGGTTCACCACTCTTTTGAACTACAAGATCATCTTCTAAACGAATACCAAAACCTTCTTCAGGAATATAAATTCCAGGCTCTACAGTAAAGATCATATTCTCTTGCATTGGCTCTGCCAAAATACCATAGTCGTGCGTGTCTAAACCAATATGGTGAGAAGTACCGTGCATAAAGTATTTTTTATACGCTGGCCAATCTGGGTTTTCATTCTTTACATCGGCTTTGTCAAGTAAACCTAAACCTAGTAATTCGCTAGTCATTAAATGGCCAACTTCAACGTGGTATTCTGCCCAAAGTGTTCCAGGAACTAATAATTTGGAGGCGTCCTTTTTTACTCTGTTCACGGCATCGTAAACTGCACGTTGTCGTTTTGAGTATCGACCAGAAACAGGAATCGTTCTACTTAAATCACTTGAATAATTAGCATATTCTGCAGCAGTATCAAATAAAATTAAGTCACCATCTTTACACTCTTTATTATTTTCTACATAGTGTAAAACGTTGGCATTGTTACCAGACGCAATAATTGGTGAGTAAGCGAATCCTTTAGATCTGTTTTTTAAAAATTCGTACATTAATTCTGCTTCAATTTCGTGTTCCCAAACTCCAGGTTTCACAAAATTTAAAACACGTCTAAAACCTTTTTCGGTAATGTCGCAAGCGCGTTGCATTAAATCAATTTCAATTGGATCTTTAACCGCGCGTAAACGTTGTAATATCGGGTTGCTTTTAGCAACACGGTGCGCCGGATATTTGTCTTTTAGCCATTTTGTAAAGCGGTCTTCGCGCGTTTCTGTTTCCACATTGGCTCTGTAATGTTCGTTTGTATTGATGTAAACAGTGTCGCACTGTGTCATCATTTCGAACATTATTTTTTCCATATCTTTTAACCAGTATACGGTTTTGATGCCACTAGTCTCTAGAGCGGCTTCTTTGGTTAGTTTTTCACCTTCCCAAACTGCAATATGTTCGTTTGTTTCTGTTAAGAATAAAACCTCGCGATGTTTTGGATTTGGACAGTCAGGGAAAAGAACAAGAATACTTTCTTCTTGATCGACACCACTTAAATAAAAAATATCGCGGTGTTGTGCAAATGGCAATGTGCTATCGGCACTAATAGGGTAGACATCGTTAGAATTGAAAACCGCTAAACTACTTGGTTGCATTTTTGCAGCAAAGTTTTTACGGTTTTTAATAAAAAGGGCGTTGTCTATTTGATGGTATTTCATAAATAATGTGTTTTTTCTATTAGCTTTCCAAAATTAAAGAATCGAACACCAATAAACGACGCCATTTGGCGCTATCGTGTATTTTTTCTTATCCTACTCATTTGTCGCGACGAAATCCCTAAAAAGGAAGCGAGATAATGCAGCGGTACTTCTTGTAATAAATTGGGCTCATTGTGTAGTAGTTTTTGGTAGCGTTCTTCGGGCGTGAGTGTTAATAAATCGATGCGGTAATCGTCGATACGGTAAATTTGCTTTTCAATAAGTTTATAATAAAAAGCTTTAAACGCACTATTATTTTTTAATAACGCCGAAAAGTTTTCAGAAGTAATAACCCATAAATCACAATCGCTAATCGCCTTTATATTTTTTCTAGACGGCACGCTGTTCATAAAACTATTTAATGCAGAAGTGGAAGCATTTTTAAGTCCTAAATACGTTGTTTTTTCTTCGCCCAAAACCGAAATAGAATGTTGTAAAACACCAGTATTAATGTAGCAGAAGTATTTACAAATGCGACCTTCTTCTACGAAAAATTCATTTTTTTGAAGCTTTAAATTGGTGAAACATTCTAAAATATCCGGAATGTGATGCTCTAATTCTGAAGCATTAATCACACTTTTTAAAAAGATTACTAGATTATTTTGTGAAGAGTTCATTGTTTAAAGGGGCGTATTACAACTGCTAATAACAAAAATAGAACTATAAAATTAATCTCTATGTTGTTTTTAGCGCAGTTTTTTAAATATTAAGTAATTTTGGTGCTTAAACTATAAAGTTATGATGTTTAGGATATTTTTAATGTTTCTTTTTATAAGTATGTTTAGTGTTTCGGCACAACAAGTACCAACGACTGCTGATGCTGTTAAGGAATCTTTAATTCAAAAAGAAAAGTTACAAAAGCAATCATTAGTCAAAAATTTAGCGTTCGAAACTATCGGACCAAAAGTGATGAGTGGTCGGGTGGTAGATGTAGAGGTGAACCCAGAAAATAATAGTGAGTTTTATGTAGGTTATGCGTCGGGAGGCGTTTGGTACACTGCAAATAATGGGTCTTCTTTTAAGCCTGTTTTAGATTCGGCACCGACTCAAAATGTGGGTGATATTGCTGTCGATTGGAAAACGAAAACCATTTGGGTAGGGACAGGCGAAAATAATAGTTCGCGTTCGTCTTACGCTGGCATTGGTATTTTAAAATCTACAAACCAAGGGGTGACTTGGGAGAATATGGGGTTGAAAGAGTCGCATCATATTGGGCGCATTATTATTGATTCTAGTCATCCGGAGACCGTAATCGTTGGTGTAACGGGGCATTTGTACTCCAATAACAAAGAGCGTGGTATTTATAAAACTACGGATGGCGGTACGACTTGGGAACAAAAACTATTTATTAACGATTCCACAGGAATTATTGATATCGATAGTCCTTTAAATAATACAAAGATTTTATACGCCTCGTCTTGGACGCGGGATCGAAAAGCATGGAATTTTAGCGGAAGCGGTACCGGTTCGGCCATTTATAAAAGTAATGATAGTGGTGAAAACTGGAGTAAAGTTACCTTAGCAAATAGTGGGTTTCCTGTTGATGATGGTGTGGGAAGAATAGGTTTAGCGGTTTTTAATGAAGATATCGTGTATGCGTTGCTAGACAATCAAAACCGTCGTCCGCCTGGAGATGCAGATATTAATAACAATAGTTTTAATACAATGGGGCCAAAAGCGATGCCTGGTGAAGATTTTTTGAAATTATCTGATAAAAAAATTAATGCATTTTTAAAAACAAATGGTTTTCGCGAAAAATACAGAGCCGAAAATGTAAAGCAAATTATTAGAAGCGGATTGGCGAAACCTTCAGAATTGACCAATTTTTTAAAGACAACAAATGCGATGCTTTTTGAAACGCCGGTAATTGGTGCTGAGGTGTATAAAAGTATTGATGGTGGAAAATCGTGGGCCAAAACACATAATAACTATATCGATGATCTGTATTACAGTTATGGTTATTATTTTGGTGAAATTAGAGTCGATTTGCAAGACGAAAATGGCATTTATGTACTCGGCGTTCCTATTTTAAAATCTAAAGACGGTGGCAAAACTTTCAAAAACATTAGTCAGGAGAATGTGCATGCCGATCATCAAGCGTTGTGGGTAAGCCCAAATAAACAAGGGCATTTAATTGATGGAAATGATGGGGGCTTGAATATGAGTTACGACGATGGTGCGACTTGGGAAAAGCTAAATGTAAATGCTGTGGGACAATTCTATGCTATTAACGTCGATAACCAAACGCCGTATAATGTGTATGGTGGTTTGCAAGATAACGGGGTTTGGTTTGGGCCGCATAACGCGAAACACGACAGAAGCTGGAACCAAAGCGGACATTATCCTTGGGAAGGCATAATGGGTGGTGATGGAATGAAAATTGAAATCGATAATAGAAATCCAGATATTATTTACACCGGCTATCAGTTTGGGAATTATTATCGAATCGATCGCGAAAAAGAATCGCAAACGTATATTCAGCCCAAACCTGAAGAAGGTGGAGAACCGTATCGTTTCAACTGGCAAACGCCAATTTTATTATCGCAGCACAATCAGGATATTTTGTATTTCGGCGGGAATAAAGTGATGCGTTCGTTAAATCAAGGAACGGATTGGGACGTTATAAGCCCAGATTTAACGCAAGGTGGGAAAACAGGAAATGTAGCTTACGGTACGCTCACAACGATGAGCGAATCGCCTTTTCAGTTTGGACTGATTTATACGGGTAGCGACGATGGTTTGTTACAAGTAACTAAAAACGGAGGGGCTACTTGGAAACTTATAAATAATACGTTACCAAAAGATCTTTGGGTGAGTAGAGTGGTGGCTTCAAAATATAAAAAAGAACGCGTGTATGCGACTTTGAATGGTTATAGATTTGATGATTTTAAAAGTTATGTATATGTCTCGGATAATTACGGGGAAACGTGGAGCGCCATAAATAGCAATTTACCAGTGTCGGCGGTAAACGTTATTGTTGAGGATGAAAACAGTGCGTCTATAATTTATTTAGGTACCGATAACGGTGCGTATGTAAGTTTTAATACCGGAGAATCTTGGGAAGCATTCGTAGAGAATTTACCTGCCGTTGCTGTGCATGATATGGTTATTCATAAAGAATCTAATGATTTATTACTGGCTACTCACGGAAGGAGTATTTACAAAACGAATGTTAGTCAGCTTCAAAAAATGACGGCGGACAGTTTACAAAATGAGGTGGTTATATTTCCTTTTAAAACGGTTAAACATTCGCCACGCTGGGGCGATTCTTACAGTCAGTGGTCCAATACAATCACGCCCGAATTAGAGATTGCTTTTTACTCCCATGAAGGAGGTGATAAAGCGATTACTATTTCTTCAAAAGGAGGAAAAGTAGTAAAAACGATATCTAAATCAGTAGATAAAGGGTATAATGTGTTGACTTATAATTTAAGTATTTCAGAAAAAATAAGAGCGAAATTATTGAAAAAAGACACGTCAATATCTATAGAGAAAGCAAAAAATAACCATTATTATTTACCTAAAGGAAACTATGTTGTGAAGATAGATGGTGCAAAGGAGACCTTTGTAATCGAGTAGTTTCTTACTTAAACCTATTCTAAATAATATTTTAAAGAGAATATAAATTTTTATACTTCTCGATGTACCTTATCTTTGTATAACAAATAATAACTTCAAAATAATGAGCGGGATTTTAAATTCGTCAATAGGAAGAAAGTTTGCCATGGCACTTTCGGCATTCTTTCTAATGGTCTTTTTATTACAACATTTTACAATTAATTTACTATCTGTTATTAGTGAAGACACTTTCAATAACGTTTCTCATTTTATGGGAACATTCTGGTTGGTACAATATGTATTACAACCAGTTTTAATTTTTGGTGTGATTTTTCACTTTATAATGGGTTTTGTTTTAGAGGTAAGAAACCGTAATGCGAGACAAATTAGCTATGCTAAAAACAATGGAAATGCAAACTCAACTTGGATGAGTAGAAATATGATTTGGAGCGGGTTAGCTATTTTAGCTTTCATTGGTCTTCATTTTTACGATTTTTGGTTGCCAGAAATAAACACAAAGTTTATTGAAGGTGATATGTCTGGACTACTTCCAAATGGGGAGTATAGATATTTTGAAGAGCTTCAGCATAAGTTTGTAGATGTTTGGAGAGTAGTATTATACTGTATCGCGTTTGTGTTTTTAGCATTACACTTACTCCACGGGTTTAGTTCTGCATTTCAGTCTACTGGAGCAAACAACAAATACACAAAAGGATTACAAGGTTTTGGAAAGGCCTATGCAATCATAATTCCGTTAGGTTTTGTATTCATAGCATTATTCCATTATTTTAATCACTAAAAACTCATCTAAAAATGGCTTTAGATTCAAAAACACCTCAAGGTCCAATTGCAGATAAATGGACAAATTATAAAAATCATATTAACTTGGTTAACCCAGCTAACAAGCGTAACATAGATGTTATTGTTGTTGGTACAGGTTTGGCCGGAGGTTCTGCTGCTGCAACTTTAGCAGAGCTTGGTTATAACGTAAAAGCATTTTGTTTTCAAGATTCTCCACGTCGTGCGCACTCAATTGCAGCACAAGGGGGGATTAACGCAGCAAAAAACTACCAAGGAGATGGAGATTCTACTTACAGATTGTTTTACGATACTGTAAAAGGAGGTGATTACCGTTCGCGTGAAGCTAACGTGTATCGTCTTGCTGAGGTTTCAGCAAATATTATCGACCAATGTGTGGCGCAAGGGGTTCCTTTTGCCCGCGAATATGGTGGTTTACTAGATAACCGCTCTTTTGGTGGTGTTCTTGTTTCAAGAACATTTTATGCTGCTGGACAAACAGGTCAACAATTATTATTAGGTGCTTATTCTGCTATGAACCGTCAAATCGGTCGTGGTAAAATTAAAATGTACAACCGCCACGAAATGTTAGACGTGGTTGTTGTCGATGGAAAAGCACGTGGAATTATAGCACGTAACTTAGTTACTGGAGAAATTGAACGTCACTCTGCACACGCAGTTGTTCTTGGAACTGGTGGTTATGGTAACGTATTCTTCTTATCTACCAATGCGATGGGAAGTAACGTAACAGCAGCATGGAAAGCGCACAAGCGTGGGTCTTACTTTGCAAACCCGTGTTACACACAAATTCACCCAACATGTATTCCAGTCTCTGGCGATCATCAGTCTAAACTAACGTTAATGTCTGAGTCGTTAAGAAATGACGGACGTATTTGGGTGCCAAAAAATATGAAAGATGTCACAGCAATTCGCGAAGGCCGTTTAAAGCCAACAGAAATTGCTGACGAAAATAGAGATTACTACCTAGAGCGTCGTTACCCAGCATTCGGTAACTTAGTACCTCGTGATGTAGCCTCTCGTGCAGCCAAAGAACGTTGCGATGCCGGTTACGGTGTTAATGCTACAGGTGAAGCGGTATATTTAGATTTTGCAACGGCAATACAACGTTACGGAAAAGAACAAGCGACAGTGAAGCATTTAGATGCTAACGATAAAGCGCTTATTAAAAAATTAGGACAAGAAGTTGTAAAAAATAAATACGGAAACTTATTCCAGATGTACGAGAAAATCGTAGATCAAGATCCGTACAACACACCAATGATGATTTATCCTGCGGTGCATTATACAATGGGTGGTCTTTGGGTAGATTATAATTTAATGACTACCGTTCCTGGATTGTACGCTATTGGAGAAGCTAACTTCTCTGATCACGGAGCAAACAGACTTGGAGCTTCAGCATTAATGCAAGGTTTAGCCGATGGTTACTTCGTGTTACCGTACACTATTGGAAATTATTTGTCTGATGATATTCGTACCGGACCAATTTCAACGGAAACACCAGAATTTGTGCAAGCTGAAAAAGAAGTGAAAGAGAAAATTAATTTCTTTATCACTAATAAAGGGAGCCATTCTGTAGATTATTTCCATAAGAAATTAGGAAAAATCATGTGGGATAAAGTTGGGATGTCTAGAAACGTTACAGGTTTAACAGAAGCGATTTCTGAAATTAAAGCCCTTCGTGAAGAATTTTGGAAAGAAGTAAGAGTACCAGGAACTAACGAAGAGTTTAACGAGCAATTAGCAAAAGCAGGTCGTGTAGCAGATTTCCTAGAATTAGGAGAATTGTTTGCAAAAGATGCTTTAGATCGCGAAGAATCTTGTGGAGGTCACTTTAGAGAAGACTCTATAGAATTAAGCGGAGAACAAAAAGGAGAAGCAAAAAGAGACGATGAGAATTATGCTTACGTTGCGGCTTGGGAATACAAAGGAGAACCAAGTGCTGCTGTATTACACAAAGAAGAATTAGAGTTTAAGGATATCGAATTAAAACAAAGAAGTTATAAATAAGGAAAGCTATGAATTTAACGTTAAAAATATGGCGTCAAAAAAACGCTAACGATAAAGGAAAAATGGTCGATTATCAAATTGGCGATATTTCTGGTGATATGTCTTTCCTTGAAATGTTAGACTTATTAAACGATCAATTAATAAATAAAGGAGAAGAGCCCGTAGCATTCGATCACGATTGTCGTGAAGGAATTTGTGGTATGTGTTCTCTATATATAAACGGTGAAGCGCACGGACCAGATAGAGGTGTAACAACTTGCCAATTACACATGCGTATGTTTAAAGATGGCGAGACGATTTTTATCGAGCCATTTAGAGCAAAAGCATTTCCAGTAATAAAGGATTTAGTTGTCGATAGAAGTGCTTTCGATCGTATTCAACACGCAGGGGGCTTTATTTCTGTAAATACCTCTGGTAACACGATTGATGCTAACACGATCCCTGTTAATAAACACGATGCCGACGATGCCTTTAGTGCAGCGACTTGTATTGGTTGTGGTGCGTGTGTAGCAAGTTGTAAGAACTCTTCAGCGATGTTATATCTTGGAGCAAAAATATCTCAATTTGCTTTATTACCACAAGGTAAAATTGAAGCCACAGACCGTGTTTTAAACATGGTAAAACAAATGGACGAAGAAGGTTTTGGTAACTGTACCAATACTGGAGCTTGTGAGGTAGAATGCCCGAAAGGAATTTCGTTAGAAAATATTGCACGTTTAAATCGTGAGTATTTGTCAGCCACTTTAAAAGGGTAAATTTTATTTTTTGTTGTAGTATATTTTTCATTTAAAATATATAAATTTCTTATATTGTGTTAGAAATTTATATTAAAATGAAAAATATACCAACATTAAAGTTAATTATTCTTTATTTTTTAACTGTTTTATTATCATGTTCTAATGATGAAAGCAGTGAAAATTATACGCCTTCAGTATCTCCAGTAAACTATAATTTGGAGGCCTTTCCGTACAATACCTTATCCGACTATAATTTATTTGAAGGGGATTTACAAAATCAAAAGCCAGTCTTAGGCGTTATACCTTACAAACCTATTTCCTCTCTTTTTACCGACTATGCTAAAAAGAAAAGATTTCTTTGGATGCCAAATAACACCTCCGCAAATTTTGTTTCAGATTATGAGATTTTAGATTTTCCAGTTGGGACAATTCTTGTAAAAACATTTTATTACAATAACGTATTACCTTCTAATACTACCAAATTAATAGAAACTAGACTTTTAATTAAAAAACCGTCAGGATGGATTTTTTCAGAATATGTCTGGAATGAAGATCAAACAGAAGCCTTTTTAGATAACACAGGAAGTACGGTTAATATAGAGTGGCTAGAAGAAGGTGTAAGTAAATCTACAAATTATAGACTCCCTTCAGAATCAGAGTGTAGAACATGTCATAAAATTGGTAATGTACCTTTTCCTATAGGTGTAAAGCCGCAAAATCTAAATTCAGCGTATCCTTATCCACAAGAAGGAGCGATAAATCAATTGCAAAAGCTAATAATTGAGGGCTATTTAAATCCTGTAGATTATTCAAATGTAAATACAGTGGTGGATTGGAAAGATTTATCTAAACCACTTCAATTAAGAGCAAGATCTTATTTAGATATTAATTGTGCACATTGTCATTCAGAGGATTCTCACTGTTCATACAGGCCAATTAGGCTTTCATTTCACGACACCGAAACTTCTGAAGCTAATTTAGGAATATGTGTTGTACCAGATGAAGATGTAAATAGCACCTTAACACATGTTATTTCGCCAGGGAGATCTGAAAGATCTGTACTCTCTTATAGAATGAACTCAACAGAAGAAAGCACCAAAATGCCGCTTATTGGTAGAAATTTAGTAGATGATCAAGCTATTAGTTTAATAAATGACTGGATAGATGAATTAACACAAACCTGTGAATAAAAACTAACCACTATAATTATGAAAAAAATCACTTTACTCTTAGCCCTAATTTTTAGTACTACTATTTACTCTCAAGACAGCTGTTCTAGTCCACAGGCAATTACTTCTGGATTGTATACTGTAACTGCAATAGACGGTACAGAAGGTGTAACGTTAGTGTGTACAGGTGGCCAAAATGCTGCAAATGCGGAATGGTTTACCTATACGCCTTCAAATAACTACACGGTAACAGTAACTACAGACTTAGCAATAAATGCGGGCGGAGACACACGGTTTCACGTTTATACAGGAACTTGTGGCGCACTAGTTTGCCACTCTGGAGACGACGATGGAGGTTCTGGTTTCTTGTCCGTAGCATCATTTAATGTTCTTGCAGGAGAAACATACTTTATAGTTTTTGATAACCGATGGGAGTCTGATGGTTTTGATTTTCAATTAACCGAAGCGCCTTATATAGAACCCTTAGTTTCTTTTGTGTCAACCCCAATTGCAAGTACGGGTACTTATAGAAATTGTGTAGTAGATATGAATGGTGATTTCTTGGACGATGTCGTTGCGATTAGTGAAACAAACATAAATATTAACTTTCAACAAGCCTCAGGAGGATTTACAGTTCAAAATTTCACAACTACAAACGCCAATTTTTTACCAAGCTGGAGCATTGCAGCAGGAGACATAGACGATAATGGCTATAACGATTTAATGTATGGCGCGGGGAGTGGTGTAACCTTTATGAAGGCTAATAGTGATGGAACAGGCTACTTAGAAACGTCTGGACCAGAATATGTTTTTTCTCAACGAACAAACTTTGTAGACATTAATAACGATGGTTATTTAGACGCTTTTGTTTGTCACGATGTTGGACCAAATCAATTCTATTTAAATGATGGAAATGGTAATTTATCTCATAATCAAGGTGGTTTAGGGGATTCTCCAAGTGGTGGGAATTATGCATCTCTATGGACAGATTACGATAATGATGGGGATGTAGATTTATTTATTTCTAAATGTAATGGAGGGGGAGCGTCTGCATCTGCAAGATTCAATCAACTACATCAAAATGACGGTTTTGGTAACTTTACAGATGTAAGTGTTGCCGCTGGCTTGTACGATCCCATTCAAACATGGTCTTCGGCTTGGGGAGACTTTGATAACGATGGCTGGATGGACGTTTTTGTTGGTGCTAGTACTTTTGTAGATGGCGCACATAAATTAATGCATAATAATCAAGATGGAACGTTTGCAGATATTACAAGTGGTTCGGGTATAGACATATTTACCGATACCGGAATAGAACATATTACTCACGATTTTAATAATGATGGCTATTTAGATATTTTCTCGGCTGGAAATAAAATCCTGATTAATAATCAAGATTTAACTTTTACCGAAACAGATGTTTATTTTTCTGTTGGCGCAGTGGGCGATTTAAATAACGATGGTTTTCTAGATGTTTTTAATAGCAATGGTAACTGGTATAGGAACGAAGGGAACTCCAATAATTGGATAAAAATCAACACGCAAGGAGATGTAAATAATCCAACAGGAAGTAATTTAAATGGTATAGGAGCAAGAGTAGAAATACAAAGCGCATTAGGTACACAAATTAGAGAGGTTAGATCGGGAGAGGGTTTTAGATACATGAGCTCACTAACAACACATTTTGGTATAGGCTCAGATACGGCAGTTACACAAATTAAAGTAACATGGCCTTCTGGCTTGGTAGATGTGGTAGTTAATCCTGCTATAAATACTACAATAACACTCGTTGAAGGCACAACTTTAAGTGTAGATGAATTTTCAAGCAAAGACATAGTTGTTTATCCAAATCCAACAAAAGAGGAGATTTTTGTAAAAAACCATAATTTAAGTGATACTAAAGTAATTATTCATAATATCAATGGGCAACGTGTTTTTAATTTTAAGAAAGAGAAAAACAGTATTAATATAAAGAATTTACCAACAGGCACCTATATTTTGACCTTACAGCAGGGTGCTAAACTATATCAACACAAAATTATTAAGGAATAATTTGTACTATTTTTTTTATGTATTATGTGTTCTATCCAATACCAAATTATATAGTCAGAATATAGATTTGCATAATAGTTGAGTATTAAATGTTGGTACAAAAGTATCTCAGTTTGCTTTATTACCGCAAGGAAAGGCTGAAGCAACCGACCGTGTTTTAAATATGGTAAAACAAATGGACGAACAAGGTTTTGGTAACTGTACCAATACTGGAGCTTGTGAGGTAGAGTGCCCGAAAGGAATTTCATTAGAAAATATTGCACGTTTAAATCGTGAGTATTTGTCAGCCACTTTAAAAGGGTAATAATTATTGGGTAACACCACCATTTTGAAATAAAAAACCCTAAGCATTTTGCTTGGGTTTTTTTATTTAATTTAGCAATTATTAATTTATCACTATGAAGACTCTTAAACTTTTTATGGCACTTACCGTAAGCGTTATTGCGCTGTCGTGTCAATCGCAAACACGAGATCAACAGATAACGACGGTTCAGGAATTGAAACCAATAGCAAACTATGGTTTTACTATCGATTCAGTATTAAAACACGTTAAAACACTCTCTTCTGCTGCTTTTGAAGGCAGAAGAACAGGAACGCCTGGCGCTTTAAAGGCTAAACAATATATTATAGAAACCTTTGATGTGTTAGATGTAAAACCTCTTTTGGAAGATTTTGAGCAACCGTTTACATTCACAACGGGGTCAAAAACATATAATGCTGTCAACCTTTTAGGACTTATAGAAGGAACACAATACCACGACAAATACGTTGTAATATCTGCACACTACGATCACGAGGGCATTAAGAATGGAACCATTTATAATGGTGCCGACGATAATGCATCTGGTGTAGGTGCTTTATTTGCTTTCGCGGAATATTTTAAAACTAATCCACCACAACACAATGTTATTTTGGCTGCTTTTGATGGTGAAGAACTCGGGCTAAAAGGGGCTTACTATTATGTCGATAACCCTATTATAGAATTGAATAATATCGTACTAAATTTAAACTTTGATATGATCTCTCGTAGTGATAGTCACGAATTATTTGCCGTCGGAACACGCTATTCAGAAGTATTAAAAGAGACGGTAGAATCTTTTGAAAACCTAGGCAAAGTCAATTTGGTTATAGGACACGAAGGTTTAGATAGTACAGATAATTGGACGAATTCTAGCGATCAAGCAGCTTTTCATAATAAGGGAATTCCGTTTATATATTTTGGCGTTCCAGACCACAAAGATTATCACGAGCCTACCGATGTTTACGAAAATATAGATCAGCAATTTTTACTAGATGCTGTTCAAACCCTATTAACTGTTTTTACACAATTAGATACTAAACAGTTATAATTTTATTAAGATTATGGTACACGACAGCACATTTTATACTACTAATTTAGAAACTTATAAAGCGGAGGTTTCGTCGCTTTATAAAAAACTAACGGCGTTAAGTACGGCGCGGTTACTGGTGTTTATTGCCACAGGAATTGCTGTGTATTTTACGTTTGGTATGTGGCAAGTATCAGCAGGAGTCGCCATTTTAGGCCTCGCTATATTCTTATTTCTGCTTAATAAACATAGCAATCTTAAAACGCAGCACCACTTAAAAAAAGCATTAGTTGCTATAAATAAAAACGAATTAAAGATAGCTTCGGGCGATTTTTTTGATAAAAAAGAAGGTGCTGCATTTCAGGATACGAACCACCAGTACAGTTTAGATATCGATTTGTTTGGTCGCGGTTCCTTTTTTCAATTTATAGATCGCACGTCGACTCCCGATGGGGCGTTAACATTAGCAAACGCATTAAAAGCAAATGTTATTACAGACATAACTAATCGACAAGACGCTGTAGAAGAGTTAAGTGAGAAAGCGCATTGGCGACAACATTTTCAAGCCACAGCACAGCTAATTAAAACAGAAACCGAACTGTCTACCATAAAGCACTGGTTACATAGTCAGCAGTCCTTCTTACCTAAAATAATGCGTTGGCTGCCTAAAGCCTTTTTATTAGCTTCTCTTATTATTTTTGGGTTAGCTTTTACAGGAGTTATTGGTATTCAATTCATCGGGTATTGGTTATTTGCGGGTTTGATTGTAACTGGTAAATATTTAAAAAAGATTAATGTTTTGGCTTCAAAAGCCGATAAAATAAGAGATACCTTCAGGCAGTATTCGGTATTGTTAAAAGCTATTGAATCTGAAACGTTTACTTCAGATTTACTTCAACAGAAACAACGACAAATTCGGTTAAAAGACGAAAAAGCGTCTGCTATTTTAAACTCTTTTTCAAAATCTCTAGATGCTTTAGATAATAGAAATAATCTTATTTCGGCAATTTTTGGGAACGGTTATTTTATCACCGACATAAAAAACAGTTATGCCATAGAGAGTTGGTTAGAGAACTACAAAGGTTTGGTCGACGATTGGTTTGAAGTGGTCTCGTTTTTTGATGCTTATAACAGTTTAGGAAATTATGCGTTTAACCATTCGGGGTTTGTATTTCCTGAAATCGTTAGCGAAGAAAGGACAACGAAAGTGGCGAATTTGGGTCACCCAATGTTAGATGCTAAAAAACGTGTAGATAATACGTTCGAGATTACTAACGAGCAGTTTTTTATTATTACCGGAGCGAATATGGCCGGAAAAAGCACGTTTTTAAGAACGGTTTCTCTACATATCGTTATGGCGAATATGGGCTTACCGGTTTGTGCGGAGTCTAGTCGTTATGTACCGGTAAAATTAATTACGAGTATGCGTACTAGCGATTCGTTAACCGATGATAGTTCTTACTTTTTTTCTGAATTAACACGCTTAAAATACATTGTAGACGCTATCGAAACCGATAAATATTTTATTATTCTGGATGAAATCTTAAAAGGAACTAACAGTACGGATAAAGCGATTGGTTCGCGAAAGTTTGTTGAGAAATTAGTAGCTAGTAATGCCACAGGAATTATTGCTACGCACGATTTAAGTTTATGTGAAATTGAAAAAACGCTACCTGAAGTTAAAAATTACTATTTCGATGCGCAAATTATAAACGACGAGCTGTATTTTGATTACACCTTTAAAAAGGGGATTTGCCAGAATATGAATGCGAGTTTTCTATTGAAGAAAATGGAAATTGTCTAAAAATTAAATTATGAAAAACATATTCGTTTTAAAATTAGTAACACTATTTGCTGTATTGTTGTTTCTTTCCTGTGGAAGCACAGAGAAAGTAATTACTCCAAACGGCATAGTGTATGAACTAAAAGGAAGTAAATTCTATAGCAATGGAGAAGAGATAACGGAGGAGTTATCGCGGGAAAAGAGATCAGAGATTAATGAGATTCTAAACAATAGAATTGAGTTCGAGAAAAAGGCTGAAAAGTTAAAAAAAGAATTGGAAGATGCGCAAAATAAAGCTGCAAAAGCATTAAGGAAAGCAGAAAAAGAACAGAAAGCGCTAGCTAAAAAAGTGAGAAGAAAGGACGATGCGAGAAAAGACTTTTTTAAAGTAAGAGATAAGCTAAAAAAGCAAAATGAAAAATATCAAAGACTAATAGGCAAAGGTAAATTGTCTCCCGATGCTATTAACGGATGGGAAAAAACTATAAAAAAGCTAGAGAAAGAAGTGCAAGATGCAGAGCAAAAATTAAAGCGCTACTAATAAAAATGAATGAAGTATACCAAAGAGACAGAAGTTATTAAAAATTTCTAGGAGTTGTAAGTAAGTATTAGTTAAAAGCAGCTAGTAGAGAATAATAGGATAAAAAAATGGGCTAACGTTTAACGCTAGCCCATTTTTAATTTAATATTTATTTTTTCTTTGGGTGTACCAATTTCATTTCGTCAATTAAATGTTTTGCGCCAGCAAATTTGTCAATTATAAACAGAATGTAACGCGCGTCTACCATAATATTTCGACAAATTTCGGGGTCGTAATTCATATCACTCATTGTCCCTTCCCACACGCGGTCGAAGTTTAAACCCACTAAGTTTCCTTCGGCATCAATAGCAGGACTCCCAGAGTTCCCTCCAGTAGTATGGTTTGTTCCTAAAAAGCAAACCGGTACTTTTCCGTTTACGTCTGCGTATTGTCCGTAATCCTTAGCCTCATATAATTCTAATAATTTTTTGGGTACATCAAACTCATAATCTCCAGGTACAAATTTTTCAATAACACCATCTAAATAGGTTACAGGCTCGTAATACACGGCATCTCTTGGCGAGTACCCTTTAACGTGACCATAAGTAACTCGCAATGTACCGTTCGCATCTGGAAAATAACGTGCGTCTGGCAGCGCTTCCATTAAGGCCGTCATATATTTTGTTTGTAACGCAGAAATCGCTAAGTTTTTTTCTTGGAACTCAGGGTCAATCGTGTTGTAAAATTCTTCAATAAGTGGCTTAGCATATTTGTAAGCGGCATCTTTATTTAGTTTTTTAAGAACGTCTTTTTGCTTTCCGTTTAATAATTTTAACGCATCATCTAAATTGGTAAATGCTGTTTTATCATAAATGGAGGCGGCAACGGTAGTCGTGTAAAAAGGCATCACGTTTTCAAAAACACCTTTATCTACAGCAACGTCGTAGTTTTTATGAATGCCTTTTAAGTTGCCTTCTAGAGATTCTTTTGCTTTGTCAAAAAGTGCTGGTTTTTCGATAATAGCACGTTCAAATTGATACGCTCTAAGGGTCATTTGCATTAACTCGTTAGTCACGATAAACACTTCAATAAAGTTTCTTCTTTTAATATTTACTTCGGCGAAATCGTTATATAATTTCTCGAATTCAGGTAAAATTGTACCATATTTACTTTCTAACGCTTTTTGTTTTAAAGCCGCTGTAAATTCAGCTTCAAACTCACGCCTTTGAGAAATGGCGTTACTTTTTTCAATTCCTAAATTTTCACCAACCCACTTTTTCCAAGCATTGGCAATACGTGCTTGCTTAGAAGCATATTTTATTCTTACCTCATCGCTTTCTTGCATTTTAGCATCGATAACTTCTAATGCTGCTTCGCGAATTTCAATATTACTCGGGTTAAATTCTTTTGTAATATGCGCGATAGCAACTGACGGTAAATACTCGTTGGTACGACCAGGGAAACCAAAGACCAATGTAAAATCACCTTCTTCAACACCATCTAAAGAAATTGGTAAAAAGTGTTTTGGTGTGTAGGGCTTGTTGTCTTTGCTGTATTCTGCAGGACGATTATTTTTGTCAGCATAAATTCTAAATAGAGAAAAATCTCCTGTATGTCTAGGAAACACCCAGTTATCTGTATCACTACCAAATTTACCAATACTTGTTGGTGGTGCACCCACTAAACGGATATCGTTAAAACGTTCTGTTACAAATAAAAAGTACTGATTACCTTCGTAAAACGACTTGATTTTAGTGTCTTGCCAGTCTTCTTTTGCGACTGTTGCTTCGTAGGTGTTACTATTTTTTGAAATAGCCGATTGTCTTTCAGTAGACGTCATACTATCGGTTACGCCAGCCAAAACTTGCTCGGTAACATCCTCAATTCTTACAATAAACTCGATGTATAGACCTTCGTTAGGAAGTTCTTCATCTAAATTCATTGCCCAAAAACCATCTTTTAAATAATCGTTTTCTAAAGTCGAGTGCGACTGAATTTGGCTAAAACCACAGTGGTGATTCGTTAATATTAAACCTTGATCGGAAATAATCTCACTGGTACAACCACCATTAAAATGACCAATCGCATCTTTTAAGCTCGAATTATTAACATCGTAAATATCTTGAGCAGAAAGTTTACTACCAAGATTCGTCATTTCGGTTTCGTTCATCCCTTGTAAAAGCGAAGGAATCCACATTCCGCCTTGTTGAGCAGACACTTGAACCGTAATAAAAAGTAAGAGGAATTTTAAGAATTTCATTATATATAGATTTAAAGTATCAAATATAAAAAATGAAGTCATCATTCTCATCCTTTTTGCTATATTAAAAGGTGTAAAAGCCAGTTAGAGTCCTCTTTTTATCGAAGAACTTTAAAATGGTAATTAAAATCAGACTCTTATTTAGTGGGATTTAAGTAGTAAATTTGATAATAACTAAAATTAAAACGCATGAAATCTTTAAAAATTATAATAATTATGCTATTTCTATGTGTTGTAAATATAGGTTTAGCACAAGAAGTAGAACACAACAGAGAAACCTATGTTGTTTCTGGAGGGGCTGTATTTAAAGCGGGGATAAATGTAACTGAAACCTTGTCGGAGGTCGATAAAAAGTCTATTTTCTCGCAATTAAAGACTAATAAAAAACGCATAAAAAAGAACGAAAAAGCAAGAGGTAAAGCGGCTAAGCAAGCAAGAGCGACCGAAAAGAAATTAAAACAAAGTGAAAAAGCGTTAAAAAAGGAACAGAAATTAATTAAAGCGAAAGAAAAAGCACAATCGAAATTAAAGAGCGTTCAATCGGATTTGCAAAAACAACAAAAGAAATTCGATAGACTAAAACGTAAAGATAAACTCACTCCGGATGCGACTATAAAGTTTGAAAAAAAACTTTTAAAATTGAAGGAGAAAGTGCTCAAGGCGCAATCAAAATTGAAAAGGATATAAAATGTCTGACACTTTAAAAATAGTAACGATTCAATCGGATTTGGTTTGGGAGAACCCCGAACAGAACCGAGAACAATTCGGAAAAAAAATAAAGGCCATTGCCGAGTCTGTAGATATTATTGTATTGCCAGAAATGTTTACGTCTGGTTTTACAATGCATCCCGAACACGTGGCCGAAACAATGCACGGTAAAACTATAAAATGGTTGCAAGCGTTGGCAAAAGATAAGGACGCTGCTATTACAGGTAGTTTGGTGATAAAAGAAACCGATGCTTTTTACAATCGCATGGTTTTTGTGCATCCCAATGGCGATATTGAGACTTATAATAAACGCCACACGTTCACTTTGGCTGGCGAAGAAAAGGCGTATTATAAAGGCGAGAAACAATTGATTGTCTCTTATAAAAATTGGCGCATTTGCCCTTTGGTATGTTACGATTTGCGTTTTCCTGTGTGGGCAAGAAACACGCAAAATTACGACGTTTTAATTTACGTTGCGAATTGGCCAAAAGTAAGAATTAAGGCGTGGGATGTTTTATTGCAAGCGCGAGCCATAGAAAATATGAGTTATTGCGTGGGCGTTAACAGAGTTGGGTTCGACAATAAAAATAATGAATACTCTGGTCATACGGCGGTCTATAACGTGCTAGGTGAAAAACTATCTGAAACCTTACCGAATATAGCGACCACCGAAATGGTGACTTTATATAAATGCCACATCGAAAAAAACAGACGTCATTTAGGCTTCTTAAAGGATAGAGATAACTTTAATCTAATAATGTAAACGTTACAATTTCGTCCCAACCCGATCGTCCTTCAATAGGCTTGTCGGAATAACTTACACGTTCTGGTTGTATGCCTTTTAAGTAATTTCCGGTGTCGTATATACCATTTTTATTACGGTCGTAAATGGCACGCAAATAATAGGTGTTCGCGTCTAGAAATTCAAAATCTACAGGTTTAGGCTCCGCAACATAAGCTTCAGCTTTTACGTCGCCTTCTTTGTTGGTTAGTTGCAGAATAACAGGGTACTCAGCGTTAATTAAATTCACCCGAATATTGGCATATTTATTCGCTGAAAGTGTTCGCAAACCGTAATTTAAAGTGTCGTTTTTGTTGTCGAAGAAATCTGTAATGGCTCCCGGTAAAATTTTCACGATGTATTTATTGTCTTCTGTTTTATCGAAACGGAAACTATACTTATTTTGCAAACTGTCGAAAGATTTTTTAAAAGGGACAACTACCGAATCCTTATCGCGAATAGTCATTTTTTGTTCATCGAAATTTGTAAACGGAATAGTTGCAGATACGCTAAAATCTTCGTTATACTTAATAACATTCTTTGGGAACGAAGAGACAACAAGTGTATCTCGGCTACTGTCTCTATTTCTAACAGTAAAAGTGTCGACAATCGTCTTGTTGGTGATTGTAAAGACTAAAGAATCGAGTTCTAATTTCGGATTGTAAAAATAATTTAAGGTATCCTTACCTTCTTCTTTAAAAAAGCGCGACTGGTAAGTGTCAGGCACATTAGTAAGTAGCGCGATGTCTACATCGTTGTAATCGCCTTCAAAACCAAAGATTATTTTCTCACCCGAGACCAATTTTGGTCTTGCCGCTTTATAATTTAAAACCTCCGCGAATAAATTCAATTTGTAAAAAGCAGAGTCGCTAGGTACCGTTATAGATGTTTCATAAAATGCGATTTTATCCGTTTTCTGCTGAAATTTATTATCGCTATTTGCATCTTTTAAGGCCCGTAACATATAAGTTCCAGCTTTTACGTTTTCAATTGTAAAATTAGTGGTGCTATCTAAGGTGTTTGTAATGTAATCTGGGGTTCTTTTTAAAATAAGAGAATCAGAATACGCATCATTTACTTCATATAAAACGACAGAAACAAAAGTGTCCGATTCGTAATTTATAGCGTTTTTAATACGTCCTTTTACGGTTAAAGAATCGATATAATCGCCTGTCGATAAGACATATCTGTAATAGGTAAATGGGTTCTCTTCGTTATTATCCACAATACTATTCCCGAAATTAAAAGCATACGTTGTATTCGGTTTTAAGGTATCGTTAATTTTTATGGTAATGTATTTACTAGCGCTTCCTAAAGGTGTGATTTCTGGCGCAGTATCCATTGGGGGAGAAATAATAAGTTGCTTTGATAGATTTTTAATTTTGATGTACTCGTTAAAGTAAATTTTAATCTCTTTTGCTTTAAAATTTGTAGAATAGTTCGCTGGGAAAGATCTAACTATTTCTGGCGGAATACTATCTATTTCTCCGCCACTTGGCGAACCACGATTCGCGCAACTAGCAATAATTAAACCAATAACGGCTACAAAAAGGAGGTTATATAAACGAGTGTGCATACTTAAATTTAAATGTTTAGCAAATTAACAACTTATTTATTAACTAACGAAAAAGCACGTTATTTTCTATGGGTGGTTTATGCGCTATTTAATAGCGCTAGGCAATAGCCATTGTCGCGATGCTAACTTTTACATTTGTGGCCTTGTTTAGCGCTATAACACAAGCTTCTAAGGTGGCGCCTGTGGTAATAATATCGTCAATTAAGAGAATGTGTTTATTATTTAATTTATGGGTGTTGTGCAAGGTGAATAATTCTGTTTTATCATTCCAACGCGCAAATCGGTTTTTGTTTACTTGCGATTTGGTGTCGGTTGTTTTTAGTAATACGTCATCGCAATACGTGGTGTTTAAAGCGAGGGCTAAATGTTGTCCAAAACGCTCCACTTGATTATAACCTCTTTTTCGTTTTTTACGTTTGTGCAAAGGCACAGGAATAATAAGGTCTACAGAGGCATAATGCTCTATAGATTTCAACTCTTCCCCAAGCCAATCGCCTAAAAACAAACCAATGTCTTCTTGTCCTTTGTATTTTAACTGATGTAATAGTTTTTGTACAATTCCTTTTTTAGTAAAACGCAGTAATGCTGTTGCGCGTTCTACTTTTACCCGACCATAAAACATTTTTTCCACAGTTGGGTCGTTGGTTTTATGAAAGTTTGTAACAGGTAATTGGTGTCGGCATTTTGTGCAAAGATGGAGCTCGTTGTCGTTTAAAATTGAGGTGCAGGTATAACACACCTTAGGAAAAATTAAATCTAATACGGAAGTGAGCATAGGCAATACTATTTTTTGAACGCTTCATTCGACGTGCCAGATAAAGTGTTTCTTTTTCAATTTAATAAAAAATTCGCACTCTTTTAACAAGTTTTTAACCGTTTCATCGAATATAAAATGGAATTTCTCTGATATTTTATAAGTTTACACCTATTAATAGCACATTTTTTATGATAGTTAATCCTCAATTTTTTAATTATAGGATAATTATAAGTTCGTTAGTTATAGCAGTGGTAATATTAAGCGGTTTCGCTTATGTTAATTATAGTAATCAAAAACAAGTACAGACGTTTATTGAGCAAGAGAATACACTTATTGAAAATGAATTGTCTGAAATGCTTAGCCGTTACGATGTTCTAGAAATAGAAAATGGCACTATAAAATCACAATTAAAAGAATCCAGAAGAAAGTTGCAGAGCATTCTAGATTCTGTAAAATCGCTAGAACCCAATGCAGCTTTAATTTCTCGGTACAAGGCACAGCTTATAAAACTCAAGTTGGAAAACGCGAGTATACTTACTCTTGTTAAAAATTTAGAGAAGGAAAACGATTCTTTATTAGTTACAAATAAAAAGGTAGAAACATCGTTAGCACAAACAAAAACGCGCTTAAAACGAAGCGCGATAACCGCTATAACTTTAAAAAAACAAAATAACACATTAGAAAAAAAGAATGGCACTCTCGAATATCAATTAGTGGAAGCAAAGCGTATCAGAATTGTAAATATGAATGCTGAGGGTGTTAAACGTATTGCCAGAAATAGAATTGTAAATACAAGGCGGGCATCGAAAATTAAAAATATTCATGTTAGTTTTACAATGCAGGCTAACAAATTTGCCGCAAAAGGCGATAAGAATATTTATATACAAGTGCTTGATCCGCAAAACAATATTGTATCAAATAAAGCGGAAGTAAATTTTAATGAAAAATCTTTAATTTATTCCCGTAAAGAAGTGGTAGATTATCGTAACAATGATCTGGAGGTCTCTACGTTTATTGACATTAATAAAGATAAAGACTTAGTAAAAGGCACCTATTTTATAAGTGTTTTTTATGACGTCGAACTAATAGGTAGTACTAGCATGGAATTAAAATAAAAAAACCCTTATAATTTTACCAAAACCGTTCCATTAGTTTGGAGCGGTTTTATACTTTTGTACTTATGGCAAATCAAGACGATAAATTTAAAAAAGTAATCTCTCATGCTAAAGAATACGGTTACGTATTTCAAAGTAGTGAAATATACGACGGCCTGAGCGCTGTTTATGATTACGCACAAAACGGAGTAGAGTTAAAGAAAAATATACGTGACTATTGGTGGCGAGCAATGGTGCAAATGCACGACAATATTGTAGGTTTAGACGCCTCTATATTAATGCATCCCACCACTTGGAAAGCGTCCGGCCACGTTGATGCGTTTAATGATCCGTTAATTGATAATAAAGATTCTAAAAAGCGGTATAGAGCAGATGTTTTAATTGAAGACTATTGCGCCAAAATAGAAAATAAAATAGATAAAGAAGTGGCCAAAGCAGAAAAACGTTTTGGTGAAACTTTTGATAAAGCCGAATTTGTTTCGACAAATCCGCGAGTTTTAGGGTATCAAGAAAAAATCGATACAATCTTAAAGCGTATGGGAGAATCTTTAGGGAATGAAGATTTAGCCGATGTAAAAGCATTAATAGAAGAGTTAGAAATCGCAGATCCGTTAACGGGAAGTAAAAACTGGACAGAGGTGAAGCAATTTAATCTGATGTTTGGCACTAAGCTTGGTGCTTCTGCAGAACATGCTATGGATTTATATTTACGCCCAGAAACAGCTCAAGGTATTTTTGTTAACTTTTTAAATGTTCAGAAAAGTGGCCGAATGAAAATTCCTTTCGGAATAGCACAAACCGGAAAAGCGTTTAGAAACGAAATTGTAGCACGACAGTTTATTTTTAGAATGCGTGAGTTTGAACAAATGGAAATGCAGTTTTTTATTAAGCCAGGCACGCAAAAAAAATGGTTCGAGCACTGGAAAGAAACGAGAATGAAATGGCATAAATCACTGGGTTTAGGCGAAGAGAATTACCGTTTCCACGATCACGAAAAATTAGCGCACTACGCAGATGCTGCTACCGATATTGAATTTAAATTTCCATTTGGGTTTAAAGAATTAGAAGGGATTCACTCGCGTACAGATTTCGATTTAAAACAACACGAAGAATTTTCTGGTAAGAAATTACAGTATTTCGACCACGAAGAAAACGCGAGTTACACGCCTTACGTTTTAGAAACGTCTATAGGTTTAGACCGTATGTTTTTAGCTGTTTTTTCTAATGCATTACAAGAAGAAGAGTTAGAAAATAATACAACGCGTACCGTTTTAAAATTACCAGCGGTATTAGCGCCATTTAAAGCAGCGGTTTTACCATTGGTTAAAAAGGATGGATTACCAGAAGTTGCGCAACAAATTGTTGACGATTTAAAATGGGATTTTAATATCGCTTACGATGAAAAAGATGCTGTTGGAAGACGTTACCGTCGTCAAGATGCTAACGGAACACCATTATGTATTACCGTAGATCACGACACCTTAAACGATAATTGTGTTACGGTGCGCTATAGGGATACAATGGAACAGAAACGGGTTAAAATTGAAGAGCTTCACGATATAATTAAACAAGAAGTTGATGTTAAAACATGGTTACAAAAAATGTAATAACCTGGTCATTTTATAAAGTAAAAAACACCCAAGCTATCGTTTAGTTTGGGTGTTTTTTTTACCAATAGTTATAAAAAGATATGCTTACTTAATATCAAATCGCAATAAACGCAAGGCGTTAATAACAACTAATAAGGTGGAGCCCTCGTGTATTATAACGGCAATTCCAATGTTAGCAAATCCAAAAAGAGTTGCCGGAACCAGAAACGCAACAATACCCAGACTAATCCACAGGTTCTGTTTTATAATTTTTTTCGATGCGCGACTCAAAGCGATAACAAAAGGAAGTGATTCAATCTTATCAGACATTAATGCAACATCTGCCGTTTCTAAGGCGACATCGCTTCCAGCGGCTCCCATTGCGATACCAACGGTGCTATTCGCCATTGCCGGAGAATCGTTTACGCCATCGCCAACCATAGCAACTTTGTTGTTATTCGCCTTTAATTCTTGAATCGCTTTTACCTTATCTTCAGGTAATAAATTGCCTCGAGCTTCTGTTAATCCTATTTGTTTTGCAATGGCATCACCCACATTTTGGTGATCGCCAGTGAGCATTACCATTTTTTTAATCCCAATACGTTTTAGATGTGCTAAGGTACTTTTTGCGGTGTCTCTCGGCACATCCATAACACTTAGTAATCCAATAATTTCGTTATTAAAAGCAACAAGCATTACTGTTTGCCCGCCAGTTAACAAGTCGTTGCTTTGTTGTTGTACGGCTTCAGATACTAATATATTATGACCTTGCATCAAAACAGTATTACCAATATAAACGGATTGATTATTATAAATAGCTTCAATACCTTTTCCTTGAATGGCTTTAATTCCAGAGGCTGAACCTGTTTCCGTTAAGCTGTACTGTTGTTTTAAGTCCTTGGAAATGGCTTTTGCTAAGGGATGATTACTTAAACTTTCAACGTCTAAAACTAACTGCAGAAAAGTGTTTTCATCATAATTATTTAAAGCCATGGCGTGAGTTAACTTCGGTTTACCTTCTGTTAAAGTTCCTGTTTTATCGAAGGCTATGGTATCTAAACTTCCTAAGTCTTCCAAAGCACGACCTCCCTTTATTAATACTCCTTTTTTTGCTGCTCGGGCGACACCACTAAGCACAGCGCTTGGTGTTGATATGGCTAAAGCACATGGGCTGGCAGCCACTAGAACCGTAATGGCACGATATAAACTATCATTAAAGGATTCGTCTATAACTAAATAGGCAAAACACAGTGTGATTACCAAAATAATAACGGTAGGCACAAACCACTTTTCAAAGCGTTTTGTTAAGCGTTGTGTGGGTGATTTGTGTGTTTCAACTTCACTCACCATTTTAACCAATCTTGAAATTGAAGAATCTTCGCTTAACTTTAATACCTTTACTTCTAAAGCGCTATCTCCGTTTATCGTCCCTGTAAAAACAATATTTACGGCATCGATGTCATTAAAGTCCGGTAAGGCTTCAGAGTTTATTATAAATGTTTTGTCGACCGGCATACTTTCACCGGTAATAGAAGCTTGATTGATGCTACTGCTGCCTTTTATTATTACACCATCGGCCGCAATTTTGGTGTTTGGTTTAACGACGATAGTATCATTTATGCGAAGCTCTTCAATGGGTACTTCTTTTAATGATTTTCCTTTTTTTAGTAACGCTGTTTTGGGCGATAATTCGCCAAGCGCTTCAATAGACTTCTTCGCTTTGTTCATCGCATAATGTTCTAAAGCGTGTCCTAAACTAAACAGAAATAGAAGTAACGCGCCTTCGGCCCAACTTCCAATATAAGCTGCTCCAATAGCGGCAGCGATCATTAAGAAATCAATTTCGAACTCTCCTTTTTTAATTTTTTCAGCGGCTTCTTTGAGCGCGAATACACCGCCAAAAAAGTAAGCTAAAATGTAACAGCTTAGTGGCAGCCATTCGTTTACAGAGGCTAAATAAGAGAGACCAAAACCAAGTCCTAAAAGCACACCGCTCGCTATTGAAAAATACAGTTCAGTTTGTTCTCCTAAAAATCGGTTATGATTGTGAGTGTTTTCGGTGTGTTTACGTTCTTTCATACGATACGGATTAATGTGAATGCTCTGCGTCTCCTTTTTTCAACTCTGAAATTAAGTAATAAGCACCACTTTGCGCCACTAAAACCGAAGATTTTTGTTCGTTTTTAAATTGAAAAGAAGAATAACCATTTACGGTGTTTTTTATGATAACTTCTTCTGGCGTAAATTTCCATATAGTCTCGTTTACTTTCTTAGCCACAAAAACATAAGAGTACGCACCATCTTGAAAAACTGCCGATTCAGCTATTGCTTTTTCGGTAGTGTTTTTAGTTATAATTTGCGCATTAACATACATTCCAGGTATTAATTTTTTGTCTTTATTTTCAATTTCAGCGTGAATATGTAAGGCTTTCGGGCCGTCTTCAAATGCTTTCCCTACCGAATATATTTCTGCTGTAAGTTCTGTGTTTCCTAAAGATTCCACTTTAAACCGAACGGTTTGTCCGTTCTTAACTTTTGTAACATCTTTCTCATAAACCATTAAATCCAAATGAATATGTTCGGTGTTTACAATATCCATTAAGGCAGTTTGTGGCTGGGAAAATTGCCCTGTTTTTACAAAAACTTTTTCGATATAACCATTTATTGGGCTGTGTAAGGGTGCAGATTCGGAAATGTTTCCTGCTTTTACACGTTGTGGCGATAAACCTAATAATCGCAGTTGGCTTTCGTAACCTTTTGCTAAACCAGATGTGCTGTTATAGGTCGATTTCGCTTGCTGATAATCGCGACCCGAAGCGACGCCTTGATCGTATAACGTTTGCTGACGTTTAAAATCTTGTTCTAAAAAAGACAACTTATTTAAAGTTTGAAGATAATCGGTTTGAATAGTAATAATATCAGGGTGGGTGATATAGGCAACGACCTGACCTTTTGTAACGTAATCTCCTTCAATAACTTTAATTTGGCTAATATTAGCGCCAATCGTTGTTGTGATTACCGCTTCATTTTGCGGCGGAACACCAAGAGTACCGTTCACTTGGATAAAACCACTCATATTTCGGTTTGAAATGGTATCGATGGTAATATTTAAGTCCGCAAGTTGCGTTGACGATAATTCAATATGATCAGACTGTTCGTCGTCTGCGTGTTCGTCAACTTCAGGCGATATTTGCGCATTCGTCTTATTTTCGGGAACAGAATGGTTTTCATCTGAAGAGTTTTTACAGCTTAAACTAATAAGTAAAAGCAATAAAATACCGTAAGTTTTATAGAGTGTTTTCATAGTGTTTTGTTATTGATTTGACATAAAGAAATCCACAGCAATCGTACTCATTAAATACGATTCTAGAATATTCCAAGTATTAATTTCTAATTCGGTAGCGTCTTTTAAGGTTTGAATAAATGCTATATAATCCATTGCGCCTTCTTTATACGATAAGGTGGCACCTTCTCGTTGTTCGATGGCCAGCTCAAGGGCTTCCGTTTTATAGAAATTCCAATTGTTTTTGTTTAGTGTGTACTCAGAAACAAGATTGGTATATGTGGTATTTAAGTCATTTGTTTTTAGTCGGTTTTCTTCTTGAATAATCTGAGATTGTAATTGCGCAGCTTTTGATTTTCCTTTCGCGACATTAAAAATTAAAGGAATTTTTAACCCAATTTGAAAACTATTAAAACCGGTTTGTCCTGCGACCTCTTGAAAACCATATTGCGCCGATAATTTAGGTAAATAACTGGCTTTTTGGACTGTCGTTTTAGCATTAGCAACCGCCAATTGCGCCGTCCATTGTCTTAATAATGGATGCGATTTTAAAGTGCTGTCTATTGTTAAATCCAAGCGCTCTAATTCTGAAATTGCTATCGTCTTAATGCTATACGACGTAGCGCTAAATAGGTGTTGGTTGAATTGTTCCAACGCCATTTTATAATTGTTATACGCGACGCGTTTTTGAATGCTAATAAGTTTGCCTTGATTGCTCGTGGCATTATATTCTAATTTTGAAATAGCTTCGGTTTCGTAGCGTAACGTTAATGCTTTTTCAAGCCCAGAAAACGTAGAATCGATAGTGGCATAAGAGTCGTAAATACGTTTTGAGATATACGTTTTTATCCACGCTTTTTTGACGGCTTGTTCTACTTGAAGCGCGCTCACTTCATAATTTACTTGTGCCAAAGCAATATTATTTTTTGCTAGTTTTACTTTGGAAGGCCCTTCGAAAATTGCAATTCCCGTTTGTCCAATTCCTAAACGCGTGTAGGTGGCAGGATTGTCATATCCTATTTCTTCGCCACTTGTAAATAGAGACGTTTCGCCAAAATCCCAAGCCGTCGTTTTTAAAGCTTCCTCTTTTTTTATGCTTAGTGTGGAAGCATTTAATGCCGGATGGTTTGTAGACGCAATACGCACAGCTTCTTCCATAGAAAGCCCCGGCGTGGTTTGCGCAGACCCCGAAAACATACCGAAAACAATAACCAATGAGGCTAATACGGTCTTTGGAGATCTGTTTGATGGTTTTTTATTGGCTTCTCGCGTTTCTATCCATCGGTATAAAATAGGAATAACAAATAGCGTTAATAAAGTTGCTGTTAATAAACCACCAATAACCACTGTGGCTAACGGTCGCTGCACTTCAGAGCCTGATGAGGTGGATAAAGCCATTGGTAAAAAGCCTAACATATCTGTTAGTGCGGTTAGTAAAATGGGACGAATACGTCGTTTTGTACCTTGTTTAATACGTTCTGAAATATCGGTAACACCTTCTTCTTTTAATTCATTAAAACCACTAATTAGTACTAATCCATTTAAAACGGCAACACCAAAAAGGACTATAAAACCAACACCCGCCGAAATACTAAAAGGCATATCCCGAATTAATAATGAAAAAACACCGCCAATAGCTGCTAACGGAATCGCCATATAAATCATAAGGCTTTGCTTAATTGACTTTAACGCGAAAAAGATTAAAACAAAAATAAGAAGTAACGAAATCGGCACTACTGTTTTAAGTTTATTGGTGGCGCGTTCTAAATTCTCGAAAGCACCGCCATAACGAATATAATAGCCTGAAGGCAACATAATTTCTGTGCTAATTACCTCTTGAATTTCTTCCACTAAAGATTTAACATCTCGTCCTCTCACGTTAATTCCAATATGGACACGTCTGTTTGTATTATCGCGACTTATTTGCATTGGGCCGGGTTTAAAACTAATATCGGCGACTTCTTTTAAAGCAATTTGAGCGCCGTTAGGGAGTGAGACAAATAAATTTTTAACACTGTTTAAATCTTGACGTAACTCTTGAGACACCCGAACGACCAAATCAAAGCGGCGTTCGCCTTCAAAAATAGTTCCGGCTACGCCACCGGCAAAGGCGGTTTCAACAAGCGTGTTTAAATCGCTAATTTGCAAGCCGTATTGTGCAATTTTATTACGATTATAATTAATCGTGATTTGCGGTTGCCCAACCGTGGCTTCCACTTTCATATCGGCAACACCGGGTATTGAGGATACACGTTTTCCAATTTCTTCTGCTTTTTGCGAGAGTATTGTTAAATCGTCACCATACAATTTTATGGCAATATCTTCTCGAACACCTGTTATCAGCTCATTAAAACGCATTTCTATAGGTTGCGAAAACTCGTAACTTAACCCAGGAAGCGTTTCAAGTTTGGTCTTCATTTTAGAAATTAGCTCTTCCTTATTCGTGGCACTTACCCATTCGCTTTGCGGTTTTAAAATAACAAATACATCGGCAATATCCATTGGCATTGGGTCTGTAGGAACTTCGGCAACACCAATTCTACTAATAATATCTTTAACTTCTGGGAAGTTGTTTTTAACCAGTTTTTCAACCTTCGTTGTGGCAGAAATGGTTTCAGAAAGTGAACTTCCTGGTTTTAAAACGACGTGGAAAGCCAAATCACCTTCGTCTAACTGCGGAATAAATTCGCCTCCCATTCTGGTGAACATAAAGCTGGAAATAGCCAATAAAATAACAGAGGTTGCAATAATTAGTTTATCGCGTTTAAAGGCTTTTACTAGTCCGTTTTCATATTTATTTTCTAACCAAAAAACAATTTTATCACCCCATGTTTTCTTGTCGTTTTCTGGCACCTTTAAAAATAATGAGGTTACCATTGGCACATAGGTTAAACACAAAATCATAGCACCAATCATTGCAAAAATAAAAGTTAATGCCATTGGTCTAAACATTTTGCCTTCAATACCTTCTAAAGCTAAAATAGGAAGAAATACAATTAAGATAATAAACTGACCAAAAAAGGCGGTATTCATCATTTTTGAACTCGATGAAAAGGTGAGTTTGTCGCGCTGTTCTTGATTAAGATTTTGCCCTTTTTTAATTTGAGTGTACATTAAAAAGACGGTGCTTTCTACGATAATCACCGCGCCATCGACAATAATTCCAAAATCTATAGCACCCAAACTCATTAGGTTTGCCCACACATCGAAGACGTACATTAAAATAAATGCAAATAATAAAGACAATGGAATAGTAGACGCCACGATAAGTCCGCCGCGCCAACTTCCAAGGAAAAAAATCAAAATAAAAATAACGATCAAAGCCCCTTCGACTAGGTTTTTTTGTACCGTAGAAGTTGTATTCGCAATGAGTTTGCTACGGTCTAAAAAAGGTTTTATTGTAATGCCTTCGGGAAGCGTTTTTTGTATGGATTCAATTCGTGTCGTTACGTTTTCAATAACGGCGTTGGAGCTGGCGCCTTTCAGCATTAAAATCATTCCTCCAACAGCTTCACCTTCACCATTTTTTGTTAGTGCGCCGTAACGTGTTGCTGTACCTAAATTTACATCGGCAATGTCTTCTATAGTCACAGGAATGCCGTTATTATTAGTCACGACAATCTTATTAATATCGCTAATCGTCCGTGCTAACCCTTCGCCTCGAATAAAATTGGCTTGGTGATTTTTCTCGATATATGCACCACCCGTATTTTGGTTATTGTTTTGTAAGGCTGTAAAGACATCGTTAATACTAATGCCGATCGCTTTAAGTCGGCTGGGATTAACTGCTACTTCGTATTGTTTTATACCACCGCCAAAGGCGTTAACTTCTACAACGCCTGGCACCATTGCCATTTGCCTGCGTATAATCCAATCTTGAATGGTTCGCAGCTCGGTAGTGGTGTAGCGGTCTTCAAACTCTGGGGCGACTTCTAAAGTATATTGGTAAATTTCTCCCAAACCCGTAGAGATAGGCCCCATAAAAGGAGTTCCGAAACCTTCTGGGATTTTGGCTTTAATTTCGGTGAGTTTTTCACTAACCAGTTGCCGGGGTAAATAGGTGTCTACATTGTCGTTAAAGACGATGGTTACTACCGATAAACCAAAGCGAGAAACCGATCTAATTTCTTTAACTTCAGGTAAGTTAGCCACCGCTAATTCTACCGGGTAGGTAACGAATTGTTCAATATCTTCAGTCCCCAAATTTGGGGCCTGAGTAATAATTTGTACTTGGTTGTTTGTAATGTCTGGCACCGCACCTATGGGTACCTTTAAAATGCTGTAAACACCACCGGCAATTAAGGCTAGTGTAAGCAATGCGATTACAATTTTGTTGTTAATTGAAAAGGCAATAAGTTTATTAATCATTCTGTTTATGATTTAATTCTTTAAATAAATAGTAAGAGTGACACTATTATATAGTGTAAAAAAGTCCTGAAAAGATTCAGATTATTTATAGAATTAAGCTTGAGGGGGTTGCAGAAGGCTGCAGCTGTGGTCTTTACTTATACTTTCGAAATACGTAGGGGTTTCCTGCGGACTATCGTTGTTAACAAAAGAAAAATCTAAGTGTGTTGACGTAATAATTTCAATATGGCAACATTGGCAAGTACAAAATGGCGAACATAAATCTACGTCGTGATCGCTTGAAGAATGATCGTCGGCCATTGCAATTGAAGCTATTGTATTATCTTGGGTATCTACCACCACATCGCTGCACGGTATGCAGGTAAGGCTGGTTAAATAGATAGATAATATGATGGCAAAAAATTTCACAAGGCAAAGTTAAGTGTTTTTAGTAGATTAGACCACTGTTTTTTAAAAATAGGCTTTTAATTGCACGTTTCCGGTGTGAATAGTCTTACTAGTTTCGCTTTTTCTTCCAAAATAGGTAAGGTTTAAATCTAAGTATTTTGTAATTTTTTTCTGCGCTAAAATACTCCACGTTAAATTTCTTCCGGGTTGTAAACCTTCAAGCATTTGGTATCCTACCGGTGAATTTTGATTGCCTTCAAAAGTATTCGAAAACAAATTGAACTCCCCCGAAATCGCTGCCTTTTGATTACTGTTAATGGCAAACGATACCCCATATTTTTGCTGATTCAATACTTCTAAATCACCGATGCTATTTTCTTTTTTTGTGTATTGATAAAAAACATCAAAACGCACATTGTCGTTTAATAAATAAGAGAGTTTAGGATTGAGTCGCTCTTCATCTAATTTATAATTTTTACTAATAAAATTCTCGCTTTCACTCTCGTTAGTCTCCAAACTCGTTTGAAGATTCAGTAACCAACTTGTTACGAATTTATGATTAAAATGCAACTGATGACTTATAAGTGAATTGGCAATGAAGCCTACTGTTAATTGGTTTTTAGAACTATTCGTTAAAAAAGTATACGAGGTCGTGTACCGTTGTTTCCCGCGATTGAAGAATAAGACGTTTCTAAAATTGGACTGTAAACCTAATGTTGTTTCACTATCGTTTTTAAACGGATTTAAATTAAAGGAATTGCCTTCTCGTTTTATTTTTCGGTCGATTAAATACGAGCTTTGATTATAGAAATGAGAGAATAATTTAGCGGTTTTATTTTCAGAATTAATCCAACGACTAGGGTTTAAGGTTACCGTTTGGCTCAATCTATTTTGATGGGTTTTTATGAATACTTGGTTGGGTAATAGCACACGAATGTAACTGCCTTGATCTTGAAATTGCGCAATTTCAAACTCTTCAATTTCTTGAATGCTGTTACCGTTATAATCTATCCACGTGTAAGCGCCTTGACCGGGTTCGACTTCTACGTACGTGAAATCTTGTTGTGGCAAAGTTCCAGAGTTGGTTTCGAAAACGGTATTCCATTGTATTAAATTACTCAAAAACTGCTGGTTGTATTGCAATCTCGAGTTAAGCGATTGCTCTTTTGTGTTTGTGGAATCTTCATTTTTTAAGGTCCTATAATTTACATACAACGCTAATTTGGTGCGTTCGTTTTTAATGAGTCGAGAATCTAAGTAATAAGTATTAGAGGAATTTACTTTTTGTAATGTCTGGTCTCTTAAACTATCGTTAACACGATATTTATAACCTATTTCTGTAAAAATACCGGTGCTATCACCAATGCCGGTAAACACTTCGTACGACGTGTATTTCTGAGAAATATCTGTGAGTAGCTTCGTGGTTTTGTTTTCTTGCTGATTGTTTTCGGTTGCGAGTTTAGCGCCTAACCACGTTTTTTTTAAATCGTAACGAATGGAATTATAAGATCTAAAAAAGGTGGAGTTGTTTTCGAAAGAATTAGCCGATAAAAAGCTGGTGTTTGTCGCCAAAGTAAAGCGATTTAAAAACACACGAGCGGAAGCTATATGTCGGTTGCCATTAAAACCTTCTGAATAATTTAAGTGCTCGAACCGGTAACTGGCTACTCCTTTTTTATGATGAAAGGCCTTAAATCCGCCAGAGAGCAACGCTTGGTTTCCTAATGCGTTAATAATTTGGTTCGCACTGGTAGACGGCGATAAGTTCCAGTCGCGATTGAATTCTGGATTGTAAAGCCCTTCAATATTTCTAAAGTGCTCATTAATATAATCGGAATCAAAAACAGCGTTTACATTCCATAAACTGTCATTTTTTATCACGGCTTGCTCCATCGCAATCTTTGCCGCGTACCCGTCGTTATTACTATCATCTAGATCCGAAAATAAATTCAAATCATTTTTACTTCCGGCAATTTCAAAATTAACTGTCGTTTTTTGAGTAGGTGTATAGCTTCCATTTAATACAGCTATTTGTAACTTTGTTGGCGAAATCAATTGCACAACAGGTTCGAAACTACCTTGAGGCACGTCTAGAACGGGCGCGATATATTCGTAAATAACGGTAATGGCATTGGTATTGCTAATACTGTAGTTTCCTTGATTTGCGCCAACATTAGTAAATTTCACCTTAAACAAGGTATCGTCCGGATTGTTAGAAAACACAAAGGCTTCAAAGCCATTAATGAGTTCTTTTTTATATAAAATCCGATTTTCGTTAAACGCTTCTTCCACACTTGATGGCGCCACCATTAGGGATCTATCGTCTCCCGCAGCGCTAAGCACGGCCACTTGTTCGGTCGATAAGTTTTGTTGCAAAGGGTTGTTTTTAGAATCGTTTTCAGAATAAACAGACACGCCAAATTTTATTTTTTCGCTTTCAAAATGGCCGCCGCCATACGCTACTAATCGCGAATAATTACGTTCGCTATATTGATAATCGACTCTAATTCGCATTTCGGAAGTTATCGGGAATGTCGCATTAAAAATAATTTCTCCAGCGTTATAGTCAATAATATAATCGGCACTTTCACCGCGTTCTAAAGCAATTCCGTTTACGTAAACGGTTTCACTTCCTGAAACAATAAGCACGAAAAGCTCACCATTTTGACCTTGTAATTTATACGGCCCTTGATTTCCTTCTTGCGCTGTAAATTGGCTTGAGGTAAATTGACCGCGGACTAACGCTCCCGCGGCAAAAAGATTGGTCTGCGCATCTTCGTCTCCTAAAGTAGCGCGCAGAGACAAACCTTGCACACGCTTCGAGAAATTAGCGAAGTAAGAATTGTTGTTTTCTAAATCAATATCTCCAGCGCGAATAGACCACTTGTCGCTAAAAAGCTCAATAAATACTTGGTCGAATTCGTCTAGTTTTTGCGAGTACCCACTTTCTTGCAATGGAATATTAGCATCTTGAATGGAGGCACGAAGCGACACTTTATCGTTTAATTTACCGGTAATTTGCAAATCGAGTTCACTGTCTAAAACCGAATTCTGATTATTTCCTATGGTTACCCCACGCGAAATACTTCCGGAGGTGGTTAAACCATCAAAAGGAGTGAATTTATCAACCGTATTGGGTTGCGATATTTTGTAGATTTTATTGATGTTATCGGTGTTCTCTACAATAACAGATTCGTCAAATAACTGATAGGTTCTGGTAAGAAATTCAGGGTACTTCACGTAATTAATAATAATAGAATCGCCAATAATAGGTTTTTTAAATGTTATAATGGCTTTCGAGAAATCGACAGTGTAAAATGTGGAGTCTATGGTTGTGTTGTCTTTAAATTTAAGGGCGAAATAGGAGGGGTTAATGCTTACACTATCAATTTTAATCTCTTTTTGTAGCGCTACAGTTTTGCTCTTATAGTTTGGGGTTTGCTCTTGCGCAGTAGCAAAAACACCCAGAATTAAAAAGGAAAGAGTAACAAATAGCTTCATATAGTAGTATAAACTAAAAACACGGCGAATTATTTTGTTAATAGTTTTTGGTTAAATCATGCTTAAATAGATAGGGTAAAAGTAACTCATTATTTATTTTAGCCGAAATAACTTCAACTTAACAATGAAAATAATCTCATATAACGTAAACGGAATACGTGCAGCACTAAAGAAAGGATTTATAGATTGGCTTAAAAGTGCCGACCCAGACGTTATTTGTCTTCAGGAAATAAAGGCAATGGAAGAGCAATTAGATTTATCTCTTTTTGAAGACGCGGGTTATAAATACAATTATTGGTTTAGTGCACAAAAAAAAGGATACAGCGGCGTTGCCATTTTAAGCAAAACAGAACCCAACCACGTAGAATATGGAACGGGAATAGACTCTATGGATTTTGAAGGTAGAAATATTCGTGCCGATTTTGACGGTGTTTCTGTAATGAGTATGTATTTGCCATCGGGAACCAATGATTTAAGATTGGCGCATAAATTTGAGTATATGAATATGATTCAGGAATATATTTCTCAATTGCGAGAAGCACACCCTAACTTAGTGGTTTGCGGAGATTATAATATTTGTCATGAAGAAATAGACATACATAACCCCAAAATGAAAAATGTTTCAGGCTTTTTACCCGAAGAACGCCAGTGGTTAGGAGAATTTATAGCCTCCGGATTAATAGATTCTTTCAGGTATTTACATCCTGAATTACAGCAATATAGCTGGTGGACGTATCGCGCCAATGCGCGTGCCAATAATAAAGGATGGCGATTAGATTATGCAATGGTAACACAGCCGCTACAAGAAAAGATAAAAAGAGCCGTTATACTAAGCGAAGCTAAACATAGCGACCATTGTCCGATAGTTTTAGAATTAGAATAAAAACCCCCAATTTATAAAATAAAAAATGAAAAAAATCCTTGTTTTATCATTAACATTTGCTGTGTTAACAGCGTGTGTGTCTCCTAAAGTTTATAAAAACTTAGAGGATAGATATGCCTCTTTAAAAAAAGAAAACCGTTCGTTACAAGACGAAAATAGCGACTCACTAGAAGAAAAGAACCAAGCGTTAAAGGCGTTGGAAACGCTTCAAATGCAGTACGATACTGCCGTTGCTGAACGCGACCAACTACAAAGCGATTACGACACTACAAAAAGAAGTTACGATAATTTAAAGGCATCTTACGATGCTCTAGATGCTAATAGTTCGTATGCTATTGCTGCCAATTCTCAGAAAAACAGAGAGTTATTAGCGCAATTAGAAGCCAAGGAGCAAGCCTTAACTGCCGAAAATCAAAGATTAGAAGCCCTAAAAAAGCAACTAGAATCACGCTCTCAGCGCGTCGCAGAATTAGAAAGTGTTATCGCTTCAAAAGAGGCAGAAATGACCAATTTAAAAAATGCAGTTTCTCGTGCGCTAACCGATTTCGAAGGCAAAGGTTTAACCATCGAGCAACATAACGGAAAAGTGTATGTGTCAATGGAAAATAAATTATTATTCAATTCAGGAAGTTGGTCGGTAGGTACCGAAGGTCGTAAAGCCGTTAAACAATTAGGGGCCGTTTTAGGAGATAATCCTGAAATTGCGGTGCTAATAGAAGGCCACACTGATAATACACCGTTTAGAAAAACATCTCAAATTGATAATAACTGGGATTTATCAACGAAACGAGCAACGGCGATTGTAAATATTTTACAAGAAAATAATGCCATACAGCCCGATAATTTAACCGCTGCTGGTCGTGGAGAATATGCGCCAATTGCTACTAACGCAACAACCGAAGGGAAAGCAAAAAACAGAAGAATTGAAGTGATTTTAACACCTAAGTTAGACGAGCTTTCTAAATTGTTAAACGAGATTTAGATGTAGGGCGTTTCCCTATTGGGTCAGGCTCTCGCAAGTCGCTTCCCGATAGTAACCGGGAGAGCTCCAACAATTGCTCCATCCTTAACGCAATTCTTAACACAGATTTAGACCTTTCGTTCTTAAAACAATGAAAGGTCTTTTTTATATTTATATAAAATTAAATAATGAAATACACCACACTACCAAACACCGATATAAAAGTGAGTAAACTCTGTTTGGGTTCCATGACATGGGGAAACCAAAATACAGAAGCCGAAGGCCATAAGCAATTAGACTATGCTTTAGATCACGGTATTAATTTTATAGACACTGCCGAAATGTATCCGGTACCTGCATCGCCAGAAACACAAGGGCGAACCAGCCAAATTATAGGCTCTTGGTTAAAGCAATCGGGGCATCGCGATAAAGTGGTGTTAGCATCGAAAATTACAGGACCCGGAGAGTATACTGCTCATATAAGAACGACAGGTTTTAGCAAGCAAAGTATTCACGATGCTGTAAATAACGAATTAAAAAGACTGCACACTAATCACATCGATTTATTTCAATTGCATTGGCCAGAGCGCAACACAAATACGTTTGGTATTCGTGATTATAGTCCGGATGAAAATGATAAATGGGAAGATAATTTTGCTGAGGTGCTTGACACATTGAACGCTATTACTAAAGAAGGTAAAATTGGAAACATTGGCTTATCAAACGAGAAAGCTTGGGGTACAATGCGCTACTTACAAGAAGCCGAAAAAAATAACTGTAAAAAACCAGTAACGATTCAGAATGCGTATTCTTTACTAAATCGTCTTTTTGAAGGCGACTTAGCCGAAATTTCACACCGTGAAAATATAGGTTTATTGGCGTATTCCCCAATGGCATTTGGTGTGCTTTCTGGAAAATATATTTATAAAACCGATACTTCGCAATCTCGTTTAAACTTGTTTTCACGCTATACACGCTACAGCAGCGAGCAATCTACGAAAGCTGTGAAATTGTATTTAGATTTAGCGGAACAATATAATATGTCTTTAGCACAAATGGCATTGGCTTTTGTAAACCAGAGGCCATTTGTTACGAGTACAATTATAGGGGCTACTAACTTGGAGCAGTTAAAAGAAAATATAGGGAGTGTAGAAATCCAATTAAATTCAGAGTTTTTAGATAAAATTAACACTATTTATGCCGAAATCCCTAATCCAGCACCGTAAAACCGTTAAATTCCACCTATATTTTTAAGTAATTATTAACATAATTTGGCGAATAGAATAATTCTCTTAAAGAAAACGGCTTTTTGTCGTTAATTACAGCATTTCATCTATAAAACAGCTATAAGTGAATAGAGCATAATTTTTTTTTATAGTTTAGATGACTAATAATCTAAGAAATAACAGCTATAATGAAAAAAATTACTCATTTATTAGTGTTGTTGGCCGTTTTTGTCGGCCTGCAAGCTAATGCACAAATTGCCACTTTTCCTTATAATGAAGACTTTGAGTCTGGAGATGGTGGTTGGATTGCGAACAATACTACAAATGGATCATGGGCTTTAGGAGCACCTGCAAATACTATTATAAATAGTGCCGATTCTGGAGCAAACGCTTGGGTTACAAACTTAACAGGTAATTACTCTGCCAGCGAATCTTCTTTTGTAGAAAGTCCTGTTTTCGATTTTTCTGCTTTAACAGCACCGGCTTTAGAATTTAGTATTTGGTGGAATTCAGAAAATAGTTGGGACGGAATGGTTTTACAATCATCGATAGATGGTGGAACTACATGGCAAAATGTCGGAAACTTAGATGACCCTAATAACTGGTTTAACGATGATTCAATAGGAGGGAGTCCTGGAGGTCAACAAATAGGTTGGACTGGTACAATTGCAAATGAAGGATCTAACGGATGGGTTATTGCTAGACATGCATTAACCGGTTTAGCAGGAGAATCTGCGGTTAGTTTAAGAGTTGCTTTTGGATCCGATGGATCAGTTGTCGATGAAGGCGCCGCTTTTGATACGGTAGATATATTTGAGGTAACATGCCCAGAACCAAGTAATATTTCTGTTGCTAGCACAACAGATTCTACAGCAAGTATTATTTGGGATTTAGGAGGAGCAGAAACAGCTTGGGAAGTTGCAGTGCAACTTGCAGGAACAGGAGCTCCAACAGGAAATGGAGATGCAGCAACATCTAATACAACTTATATAGCAACAGGTTTAACACCGGCTTCAACTTATGAAGTGTATGTAAGATCTAGTTGCGGAGCAGAATTTAGTTCTTGGGTTGGCCCAATCAATTTTGATACTGAATGTGTGTCTTTCGTAGCACCGTATACTCAAGACTTTGAAAATGGAGGAACTATTCCTTTATGTTGGTCTATGAGTGGTGGTGAAGATTGGAATTTTGATGATGATCCAGGATTTAATCATATTGGTAATGACGGAGTTGTTAACGGTAGTACAGCCTCTAATGGGTATTTCGCTTGGGTTGATTCATCAGGATCAGATTCAGCAGCGACTTTACTTTCTCCGTTAGTGGATGTTTCTGGGTTAACAACACCTTCAATCAGTTTTTACGAACTAAGTAACAACGAAGGCAACGCAAACTCTCAATTAGATGTTGAGGTTTGGGATGGTGCTGCTTGGAACCTAATGGGTACCTATAATACGAATACATCTGGATGGGAAAAGAAAACTATTGACCTTAGTACACTAACTATTACAGGAGATGTGCAAGCACGTTTCATTTTCTCAGAAGTTGCGGTACCATCAGATTTTTATGATGATCTAGCAATAGATGATGTTACTTTTGGTGAGTTACCAACGTGTTTAAATCCATCAGTAGTAACAATAGATAGCGCAACAGCAACAACAGCAACAATTTCTTGGATCGCGCCGGGAACTCAAACGGCTTGGGAAGTTGCTGTGCAAGCTATAGGAACAGGCGTTCCTGTAGGAAACGGAGATGCGACAACGACAAATCCATATGTTGCCACTGGTTTAACACCAGCGACAAATTATGAAGTTTATGTAAGAGCAGATTGTGGTGGTGAATATAGTGACTGGATTGGTCCGGTTAATTTAGCAACAGAGTGTGTGACTTTTACAGCGCCTTATACAGAAGGTTTTGAAAATGGTGGAACTATTCCTCTTTGCTGGGCAATGAGTGGTGGTGAAGATTGGAATTTTGATAATGATCCCGGTTTCGAACATATTGGTAACAATGGTGTTATTACAGGGGCGACAGCAACAAACGGCTATTTTGCTTGGGTAGATGCTTCTGGAAGTGATGCACCTGCAACGTTAACGACTCCTTTGGTAGATATAACGGGTTTAACAACGCCATCTTTATCCTTTTATGAAATTAGTAACAACGAAGGAAATGCTAACTCTCAATTAGATGTTGAGGTTTGGGATGGAGCTGCTTGGAACTTAATGGGGACTTACAATACTAACACCGCAGGGTGGGAGCTTAAATATTTAGACTTAAGTGGCTTAACGGTTACTGGCGATGTTCAAGCACGTTTTATTTTCTCTGAAATTGTTTCAGGAGACTTTTACGATGATATCGCTATAGACGATGTAACATTTGATGAATTACCTGCTTGTGTACAACCAGGAGGGATTTCAGTAACAAATATAACAGGAACTTCTGCAGATGTGTCTTGGATGGCAGGAGCAGGAGAAACTTCTTGGGAATATGTAATTCAACCAGCAGGAACAGGAGTGCCTACTACAGGTACTACCATTGCTGTAACTAATGTTAACGCAACAGGGTTAACTTTTCAAACGGATTATGAAATTTATGTTAGGGCAGATTGTGGTGTAGATGGTTTTAGTGATTGGTCAGGACCAGTAAATTTTTCGACATCTGTACAATTAAATTATGCCGTAGACTGTACGCAAGGACCAGTTAACGTAACGTTCTGTTACGGACCAAATGAAACAAACGTATTTACTTTCACAAGTACAGATGGTACAGCTTTAAACTTTACAGTAAATTCTGGTAATGTAGAAAATATCATTGATGAATTCCAAGTATTTGATACTGATGGTACAGATCTAAATGCCGGAACGCCTTACGGTAACGGAGGTGATCTTGCAGGAATAACATATCAATCAACGGGAGATACAATTTCATACACTATTAACTCAGATTCCTCAGTGAGTTGTTCTACTAGTGCTAATATAAACCCACTAGATATAACCGTGTCTTGTGCAACGTGTATTAATCCAGTAGCTACTTATGTGGTAGTTGATGATTGTGCAAATGGCGATCAATTTTTAGTAGATGTAAATGTAAACTCTTTAGGAGATGCAACATCTGTGGTAATTAATGATAACCAAGGAAGTGCTCCAGTATCTGTTTCGGCTACAGGAACAACGCAATTTGGACCTTACCCTTTTGCAACAGATATTATTTTTACTATTGAAAATGAACAAGACGGAAATTGTATTATTACAAGTGCGGCTATTCAATTATTAGCATGTCCGCCAGATAATGATAATTGTGTAGATGCTACAGTAGCAGCAGTGAATGACGATGGAAGTTGTACAGTAACAACACCAGGAACTATTTTAGAAGCGACCGACTCAGGAGTGCCAGCAGTAGATTGTGCAGGGAACTCGAATGATGATGTATGGTTTGAATTTACGGCCTTACACGAGCTTGAAATCATCTCTTTAACAAATATTCAAGGTGGTACAACAAATTTAGATTTCGGATTATATGAAGGAACTTGCGATGCTTTAGTTGAAATAGAATGTTATACAACGGCTTCAGGAATTTCTCCTTCATTAACTATAGGCAATACGTATTATATTAGAGTATTCTCAGGAGGGTCAACTCCAGAATCTAGTACTTTCGATTTATGTATTACAGAAGCACCAAGTGGAACAGCATGTGAAACTGCAGGAACATTCTGTAACAATAACGGGGTGCAAACAACGCCAAACTTAACAAACTTTCCAAGTGGTGGACAGATTGCGTGTCTATTTTCTACTCCAAACCCAGTTTGGAATATTATCCAAATTGGAGATTCAGGGCTTGTAGAAATTCAAATCACTCAAACGTCGGCAACAGGACAAGGTCAAGATGTTGATTTCGTTCTTTGGGGGCCTTTTGATGCAGCTACAGATTTTTGTGAAGCTAATGTGTTAGACGAAGGTTGTCCAACACCAGGAGATTGTCCTAATAATACATCAAACGGTAACTTCTATCCTTCAGGAAATATAATGGATTGTAGCTATAGTGCAGCTTCAATAGAGAATATAACTATTGATAACGCTATTTCTGGTGAGATTTATGTCTTATTAGTTACTAACTTTTCAAACCAACCTGGGGAGATTGAAATAGAACAAACAAATTCTGGTGGTAGTGGAGCAGGTTCTACTGTTGCAGAATTAGAGGTAGAAATTACTTCTAATGATGTGACTTTTATCGATGACGATAATGACGAATTAACGGCTTCAATTGCTAACCTATGTGGATTCGCTGATACAACTCTTATAGCTGAGTCTCCATTTGCTGAAACTTATGAGTGGTTCCAAAATGGAATTATATTAGATAACGAAACTTCGGGTACTTTAGTGGTAACTGAATCTGATTTCTATAGTGTGGTTGCTTACGATAGTGATTGTGAAGTGTATTCTCAATATGACGTTGTAGTTAACTTCTACAACGATGCTATTGCAAATTCAGTCCCAGATATTATTACTTGTGATGATATTTCTGGTGATGGTACTGAAGATTTTAATTTAGACGCACAAACAGCAACTATTTTAGGAGCTCAAAGTGAAACAGATTTTGTTGTAACGTACCACGCAACACTAGGCGATGCACAAGCAGGTATTAATGCTTTAGCTTCTCCTTACAGTGCTATGGACGGGACAGTAATTTACGTAAGAGTGGAGGATGTAAATGCTGTAGGTTCGGGTTCTGGATGTGCAAGTACCAATACATTATTTAACTTAGTAATTACAGGAGCTCTACCGGAAATTACTGGTGTAGATTTAGAAGCTTGCGATGATGATTCTAACGACGGTGTTGAATTATTTGATTTAGACGCTCACAATACAGTTGTGTTGAATGGTCAAGATGCTACAAATTTTGCTGTGTCTTATTACTTAACTCAAGCCGATGCAGATGCGGGAGTAGGAGCATTAACTTCTCCTTACGAAAACATTAGTAATCCACAAACGATTATTGCTCGTGTTGAAAACATAGGGTCAACTGATTGTTATGTCACCGAAGAGTTAGATTTAATTGTAGGTGCTTTACCTGATACAACAATTGACACAAGTGCTATTTATGAAGTTTGCCCTAATGCAACATCGCCAATAACGATAACTGCGACGGGTAATAATTACGCGGAGTCAGAAGTAACAATAGCCTGGTATAGAGATGGAATAGCAATTCCTGGTCAAACAAGTTTAACATTAAACAACGTGTTACTCCTAGGAACATACACGATTGAAGTAACGTTTAATAATTCATCCTGCCCTTCTACAAGCGAAGACGTAGAAGTTTACGAGTTAGAAAATTGTATTATTCCACAAGGTATATCGCCAAACGGAGATAATAAAAACGATTTTTTCGACTTAAGTAGTTTTGATGTACAAAGCTTAGAAATCTTTAATAGATATGGGACCAAAGTATATTCTAGAGCAAACTATACTAACGAATGGTTTGGTCAATCTAAAGATGGTGATGAATTACCAGTAGGTACGTACTACTATG
>NZ_VSKN01000118.1:0-505 GCF_008086185.1 Bizionia gelidisalsuginis | reverse complement strand
AACGATCTGGATATGAATCGTAGCTTCAATCCAGTTCTAAGTTTTGTTATTTTTGTATTCTCTAAAAATAGTTAAAAACTTTCTAATGACCTATTAACAGCTATGATTTATATGTTTTGTTGTTTGCAGTTTTTATTTTTTATTTAAAGTTTCTTAAAAACGGAGTTTGTCTAACTTTATCAAAATAATAAAAAATGTCTTTAAACATTTTCAATGAACTTTAAAAATATGTTTTATAGGTGAGGCTATTGAACCGTTTTTTTAAAGTTTTATTAGAATATAATCAGAATGTTGTCTTTAATTGCTCCAAATAATTGCTTTTCTCAATTTTTTTGTCGAAATTAGTTAAGTCTTATACGTTCCCAACGTTTTGATAGCGAGCTCTCAACGATGTCAATCGAAAGACTTAAACTCATAAATCCCTTTAGGATTTAATACAACACGCTTTCTTTATATTCTAATAATTCATTGATTTATACACTAAGTTAGGCAAATTGCCAACAAC
>NZ_VSKN01000117.1:0-513 GCF_008086185.1 Bizionia gelidisalsuginis | reverse complement strand
ACAGACAATTAATATTGAAGATACTACGGCGCCTGTTATCGATACAACCGCTGTTGAAAATATAGCTATTCAATGTGGTGTAACTCCAGATGGAACTTTAGAAGATTGGTTATCAAGCAATGCTGGTGCATCTGCTACAGATAATTGCTCTACAGTTATATGGACTAACGATTACGGTCAGATGTCAGATGTAGATTGTGATAACAATGCTATTATAGTGACATTTACAGCAGCGGATGCGTGTGGAAACTCAGACTTCTTCACTGCTACCTATTCTATTATGGATACTGTAGATCCTATATTGTCACTTCCTGTAGATGTAACTTTAGAATGTACCGACGATACTTCTACAGCAAACACTGGTGTTGCTACGGCTACAGATGATTGTGCTACGCCTACTGTTTCTTTTACAGATGTAACTACAACTGGAACTTGTGATAGTAATTATATTATTACTAGAACTTGGACAGCAATTGATGCTTGTGGAAACACAACAACTCAAGAACAGACAAT
>NZ_VSKN01000116.1:0-514 GCF_008086185.1 Bizionia gelidisalsuginis | reverse complement strand
CTTTTTCTTTTTTGCATTGCCCAAAAAAGAAACAAAAAAGTCTAGGCTTACGACCCTCTATCTAAATTTATCATTCTGCCCCTAAATTTTAGGAACTCGCTGGAGAGATCTGTTATCAATTCATACGTTTTGTTAGCTCAAACAGCCTAAAATTTTACGGTGCCTTCATTTCAAATTTTACGATAGATGCTCGATAGGCCGGGGTCAGCATTTGAATATAATTAGATGGTTTTCTTTACTTTTTATAATGGTTTTGAATGTGGTTTAAATAGTGCTTATCTCAATGTCTTTACCCCAACCCTAAAGGGAGGAAATTGAACGTAATTAGATAATTTTCTTTACTTTTTATAATGGTTTTGATTTTGGTTTAAATAGTGTGTGCTGGGACTTTAAGATTGATCTGGCTTATTATTCTTTTTCTTTTTTGCATTGCCCAAAAAAGAAACAAAAAAGTCTAGGCTTACGACCCTCTATCTAAATTTATCATTCTGCCCCTAAATTTTAGGAACTCGCT